>JANQGP010000486.1 GCA_028277265.1 Woeseiaceae bacterium
GATATTCATTTCGAACGTGTTTCCGGATACCTCGTTGACGGTAAGGCTGACGCCGTCGACACAGACCGACCCCTTTTGGGCGACGTAGCGCGCGTAGTCCTTCGGGATCTCGATGGCGAATCGAATCGAACGCGCATCGGCGGTACGCGAGACGACGGTGCCCGTGCAGTCGACATGGCCGCTGACCAGGTGGCCGCCAAGCCGGTCACCTAACTTAAGCGAGGGTTCGAGATTCACCGCGGAGCCGATGTCGAGGCCGCCGAGCCCGGTCACGTCCAGCGTCTCGACGGAGACGTCGGTATCGAATCCGTCCTCGCGCAGCGCGACGGCGGTCAGGCAGACGCCGTTGACCGCAATACTCTCGCCGATCTCGTAGTCCGAAAAGGGCAGGCCTTCAGAGCGTACGCTGAGTCGCACGTCACCGCCGCGCTTTTGCATGGCGCTGATCGTGCCCTTCGCCTTGATGATGCCGGTAAACATTCAGCTCTTGATCCTTGCCGTTACTCTCGTATCTGCGCCGACGCGACGAACATCGACGATGTCCAGCGCGCGACGGTCGGCCAGCGCGGTCCAGGACGGCGTCCGGAACATGCCGCGTGTACTGGAACCCATTATGTGGGGTGACTGGTAAATCACAAGTTCATCGACAACGTCTTTTTCGAGAAGGTGGCCCGCGACACCCGGGCCCGCCTCGACGAGCAGGTCGTTCACGCCGCGCGCGGCCAGCTCGGACAGGACCGCCCCGGCATCGACCAGCCCGTCGTCCGCGCTGAATTCCATGACGTCCGCGCCTGCCCCGCACAGGGCCGTCGCATCGTGGCCGGATGTACAGCAGATGAGCGTCTCGCCCGGCAATGTGAGCATGCGTGCGCCGGCAGGCGTCTGCAGCCGGCTGTCGAGAAGGACGCGCAGCGGTTGCCGGCCACGGGTGTCGATGTCGGCCGACCGGACGTTGAGGGACGGATCGTCCGCCAGGACCGTACCGATACCGGTCATGATCGCGCCGGAACGAGCGCGTAACCGCTGTACGTCGCCGCGTGCTTCCGGACCCGTGATCCACCGGCTCTCGCCGCTCTCCATCGCGATCGCGCCGTCGATACTCGCCGCGATCTTGAGCCGCACGAAGGGTCGGCCCCGGGTCACACGGCTGAGGAAACCCTCGTTCAACGCGACGGCCGCGTCTTCCATGAGCCCGACCGCCGTCGAGATCCCGGCTTCCTCGAGGCGCGCGAGCCCGCGACCGTCAACCTCCCCGAACGGATCCTGCATTGCCGAGACCACGCGGGCCACACGGGCTTCGACGAGCGCGTCCACACAGGGTGGAGTCTTGCCGTGATGGGCACAAGGCTCCAGCGTGACGTAGGCCGTCGCCCCTCGCGCACGATCGCCGGCCTGGCGAAGCGCGTTGACTTCGGCATGTGCCTCACCGGTAGACTCGTGCCAGCCTTCGCCGACGATTTCGTCGTTCGTGGCGATGACACAGCCGACCATCGGGTTGGGATGCGCGGTATAGCGGCCGCGCGCCGCGAGCTGCAGCGCACGCGCCATGTGCGCGCTGTCCAGCGCGGAAAACACGATCAGCCGCTCTTCTTGCCGAGCAACTCGGGCAGCAGCGACATCTGTTCACGGCTCGCGGCCGTCTCCGAGATCTTCTGCAGGCGCTTGATCTCTTCCTCGAACTCGGTGATGTCCTGGAAACGCCGGTAGACCGACGCGAAACGAACGTAAGCAACTTCATCGAGGGCGCGCAGTTCTTCCATGACGAGTTCGCCGACCAGGCGGGACGGCACTTCGCGCTCACCCATGGTGCGTAACTTGTGGATCAGGTGACCGATCGCCTCTTCGAGCTGATCCGACGGCACGGGCCGCTTTTCGAGCGCGCGCACCATGCTGCTGCGCAGCTTGTTCTCATCGAAAGGCTGGCGGCTGTTGTCGTTCTTGATCAGCCGGGGCATGACGAGCTCGGCGGTCTCGAAGGTCGTGAAACGTTCGTTGCAATTGAGGCACTGCCGACGCCGCCGGATCTGCCGGCCTTCGCCGGCGAGGCGCGAGTCTATGACCTTGGTTTCGTCATGGCCGCAAAACGGACAGTGCATGCAGTCTAACGATCAGGCGTACACCGGGTATCGCGCGCAAAGCTCGACAACCTGGCTGCGGACGCGCTCGATCGTCTCCTCGTTTTCAAGATCGTCCAGTATATCCGCTATCCAGCCGGTCAGCTGGCGCGTTTCCTCGACGCCGAAGCCACGCGTCGTGATCGCCGGCGTGCCGAGGCGCAGGCCCGAGGTTACGAACGGCGACTGCGGGTCGTTCGGCACGGCGTTCTTGTTGACGGTGATGTTGGCGCGCCCGAGCGCTGCATCGGCATCCTTGCCGGTAATGCCCTGCTCGATCAGGCTGACGAGCATCAGGTGATTCTCCGTGCCGCCTGACACGACCGAGTAGCCGCGTTCCATCAGTACTTCGGCCATGACCTTGGCGTTCTCGATGACGCGTGCCTGGTAGTCCTTGAAATCGGGCCGCAGCGCCTCTTTGAAGGCGACGGCCTTGGCCGCGATGACATGCATCAGCGGTCCGCCCTGCGTCCCCGGGAAAACGAGCGAGTTGAATTTCTTCGTGAGCTCCGGGTTCTCTCTCGCGACGATGATGCCGCCTCGAGGCCCGCGCAGCGTCTTGTGGGTCGTCGACGTGCAGACGTCGGCATAGGGCACCGGGTTCGGATAAACGCCCGCCGCGATAAGACCGGCCACGTGCGCCATATCGACGAACAGGTAAGCATCGACCGAGTCGGCGATCTGCCGAAAGCGCGCCCAGTCGACGACCTGCGAGTACGCCGAAAAGCCACCAATAATCAGTTTCGGCTTGTGTTCGTACGCGAGCTCCTGGACCGCATCGTAGTCGATCAGGCCGGTTTCGTGGTCGATGCCGTAGGGAATGACGTTGAACAGCTTGCCCGAGAAGTTGACCGGGGAGCCGTGCGTCAGATGCCCGCCCTCACTGAGGTTCATGCCCATGATGGTGTCGCCCGGCTGCAGCAGAGCGTGGTAGACGGCGGCGTTCGCCTGTGAACCCGAATGCGGCTGCACGTTGGCATAATCGGCACCAAAAAGTTCCTTGCACCGCTCGATCGCCAGCGTCTCGACGTCATCGACGAATTCGCAGCCGCCGTAGTAGCGCTTGCCCGGATAGCCCTCGGCGTACTTGTTGGTCAGTCGCGACCCCTGCGCCTTCATGACGAGCGGGCTCGTATAGTTCTCCGAGGCAATCAGCTCGATGTGCTCTTCCTGGCGCTGGTGCTCCAGCTCGATGGCTCTGGCGACTTCAGGATCGAAGGACGAGATCGTCTGGGAAGAATCGAACATGCGGGGAATTCTCCGGTACGCAGCGGTGGGACAGCCGGGATATTAGGGTACCGGACACCCTATTTCCATCATTTATTGGGGTACCGGACACCCTATTCCCGGCGTGATTGAGATTCCCCGGAAACAGGGTGTCCGGTACCTAATTTCCGGGGTTGACGAAGGACTGCACGACGCGGGTCCACGCGCGAGCCAGATTGCGGCGATTGTAGCCGCCCCCGCCCGTGCCGATGATGCGCCCGCCGCAGTGCTTGTCGGCCAGGCGGCACAGGCTGGCCGCCGCCTCGGCGTGTGCTTCCTCGGACCAGCACAGGTGCGTGATCGGATCGCCTTCGAGGCTGTCGGCACCGCACTGCATGATGATGAACTCGGGCGCCTGATCGTCGATGTAAGCCTCGACTTCTCCCCAGACCTGGCGGAATTCGGCGTCGTCGGCCCCGGGTGCCACGGGGATATTCAGCTTGGTCCCCTTGGCGCGCCCGGTGCCGGTCTCCCAGGCATGTCCCGTGCCCGGGTACAGGTATCGGCCGTCCTCGTGAATGTCGGCGAAGATCAGGTCGGGATCGTCCTCGAAGCCGTAGAACACCCCGTCGCCATGGTGCGCATCGATGTCGACGTAGGCGATGCGCTGCAGGCCGAAGGCCTTACGCAGGTACTCGGCCGCAATACCGCAATCATTGAACACGCAAAACCCTGCCGCGCGGTTGCGTGCGGCGTGGTGCAGTCCGGCAATCGGGACGAAGGCGCGTTTGTAGTTGTCGTGCATGATCTCGTCGACCGCGCACAGTACGGCCCCGACCACCGCCGATGCCGCATCGTAAATGCCCTTCACGGCCGGCGTGTCGCCTTCGTCGAGCCAGCCTCGACCATCGGCCGACATGCGCGAGACCTTGTCGATGTAGTCCGCGGTGTGAAAGAGGGCGAGCTCGTCGACGAGCGCCGGTCGCGGGTGGCCGAAATCGATCGCATCGCCCAGGCCGGCCTGCTCGAGTTCGGCGTGGAAGACATCGTGACGGTCGGTGCCGAACGGATGCGGGTCGCCGAATCCGTAGGCCGCGATTTCCTCCCCCCTGTAAACCAGCACTTTGTCACTCATTCGAGGCGCGCCGTGTGTTTTCTTGAGCGGCAGCATACCCGATAATGCGCGCTTCTCAACACGCAGTGACACCATGGCCCAGTACATTTACACGATGAACCGCGTCGCGAAGGTCGTGCCTCCCAAGCGCTACCTGATTCGCGATATCTCTCTCTCGTTCTTCCCGGGCGCCAAGATCGGCGTCCTCGGTCTGAACGGCTCGGGCAAGTCGACGCTCATGCGCATCATGGCCGGCCTCGACACCGAGATCGATGGCGAGGCACGCCCGCAACCCGGCATAAAGATCGGCTACCTGCCGCAGGAACCCGAACTCGACCCGGACAAGGACGTGCGCGGCAACGTCGAGGAAGGATTGGGCGAGACGATCGAGCTCCTGAATCGCTTCAACGAAATCAGCGAGAGATTCGCCGAGCCGATGGACGACGACGAGATGAACGCCCTGCTCGAGGAACAGGGCAACCTGCAGAACGCGATCGACGCAGCGGGCGGCTGGGAGGTCGATCGAAAGCTCGAAGTCGCGGCGGACGCTCTTCGTCTGCCGCCCTGGGACGCCGACGTTACGAAGCTGTCCGGCGGTGAGCGCCGCCGCGTCGCGCTGTGCCGGCTGCTGCTGTCTCAGCCGGACATGCTGCTGCTTGATGAGCCGACCAACCACCTCGACGCCGAATCGGTCGCGTGGCTGGAACGATTTCTCGACGAGTACCCGAGCACGGTCATCGCCGTGACGCATGATCGCTACTTCCTGGACAACGTCGCGGGCTGGATCCTGGAGCTCGACCGCGGCCACGGCATTCCCTGGGAAGGCAATTACTCGTCCTGGCTCGAGCAGAAAGAGGCGCGTCTCAAGGTCGAGGAAGCCACCGAGAAGGCCCGCAAGCGCGCCATGGAGCACGAACTCGAGTGGGTGCGCAGCAATCCGAAAGGACGCCAGGCGAAATCCAAGGCGCGACTCAAGCAATTCGAGGAGCTGTCGTCGGCCGCCTACCAG
>JANQGP010000026.1 GCA_028277265.1 Woeseiaceae bacterium
AAAACCGTGTCTATTTCGCGGCATGCCGCGGGGAGGACTGCAATTCCCTGAGCTACCTCGTCGAGCTGCTCGGTGGATCGAAGGACCCGAAGTACTTCCCTTTTATCGCCAGGCAGCTGCGTTCGGAACACGCGAGAGTCAGGTTCTTCGCGCACGTTGCTTTGCTGCGCCTGGGGACGCCTCGATCGCGGGAACTACACTACAGTTGTGACTTGCGTAAGCTGTTGTTCGACGAAGGCTGGCGCGCGCCGAAAAACTAGCGTGTCGGTGAAGGCCTGAATCGCGGCTCGGTGATTGCAAATTCGGTGATTTCGCCGTACTTGGCGACGGCCTCGCGAATTTCGTCCGCGTCGCCGATCAACACGAAGACGAGATCGTTTGTCTGCGGATAGACGTCGGCGATCGCATTGCTCACCGTCACGGGCGTGGCCTCGGCGAGCGCCGCGCCGTAGTCGTCGATGTAGGTACGATCCAGCCCGTGCTGTTCGAGGAACGCAAACATTCCGGCGAGCGAAGAAGCCGTTTCGAGGCTCGGCGGGAACTGGCCCATGATGTAGTTGCGTGCCGACTCGATCATCTCGTCGTTGAGGCCGCGGTCGTGCAGACGGCCGAGAATATCGATGGCCATGTCGATGGCTTCGACGGTCCTGGCGGTTTCCGTGTACGAGCGAATCGTTACGGCCCCTGCCTCCGAGCGCCGCTCTACGCGTGATCTTGCGCCGTAGGTGAGGCCCGATTTGACGCGCAGCTCGGTCATGAGCATCGACGTGAAACGACCGCCGAACACCGTGTTGGCCAGGTTGAGTTCCGCACGCCGCGGGTAGTCGATGGCGACACCGACGTTGCCGATCCAGAAATAGGTTTGCGCGGCGCCGGGCTTGTCGACGAGCAGCACGCGACCGGACGCGGCGCGATCCGGCGCGGGAATGTCGGGCAGCGGTGCAGCCGCGGGCTCCCAGGCGCCGAACACCGTTGTCAGGCGCGCCCTGAGCGCATCGAGCTGAACATCGCCGGCGACGGCGATGATCAACCGGTCGCCGCCGAAGTTGTCGGCATGGTACTGCACGACGTCATCGTGGGTGATTGCCGCGAGCGTCGATTCGCTGCCGAACGTCGGGTTGCCGAACGGGTGCTCGCCGAAGATGAAGGCGTTCGTGTAGCTCGGCATCAGGCCCGCGAGATTGGAGTCTTTCGCCGCGGCGATCAACGCGACCGCGCGGTCACGTTCCTTGTCGACCTCGTCTTCGGCGAGCGTCGGCCGCATGAGCATGTCCGCGACCAGCTCGATCATGAGGTCGATGTCGCGAGACAGGAATTCGGCCGTGATCTCGACGGTCTCGACGTCGGCGGTTGCCGCGATGTTGCCGCCGACGCGGGCCGCAGCCTCCGCGAATTCGGCGGCGTCGCGATTGCCCGCACCTTTTTGGATTACCGATGCGAGCAAGTCCGCGACGCCGGCTTTGCCGGCCGGGTCGGCTACGCTTCCGCCGCGGACGACGGCGCGCATGCCGACGAGCGGCACGTCGTGCTTCGCGGCGAGCAACAGAACGGTGCCGTTGTCGAGCACGACGCGTTCGTAGTCGGGCAACGTGACGTCACTCGCCCATGACAGGCTCGCAACAAAGAGGCCGCCGATGATTGCCAACGACCTCACTGGTCCGCCCCCGGCTCCGCCGCACGCAGCACGCCGAGCGTCATGTTGGCCCGGCGAAAGACCTGTCGGGCAACGGCCTGCAGCGTTGCCTCATCCGTTTGCGCAAGCAGTTCGGGAACGCTGAACAGGTTTTCGTAATCACCCGTGAAGACCTCGAAATTGCCGAGCGCCGAGGCCTTGCCGTTGATCGTCTGCAGGCCTCGCCAGAACGACGCAAGGCGAAGGTTACGGGCCTTTTCGAGCTCGGCGGCCGTGACACCTTCCTCGGCAACGCGCCGCAGTTCCTCGAGCAAGCGTGTTTCCGTGGCGGCGAGGTCGCCGCCCGGCGGCAGCGTCAGGTAGAAATAGACGAGGCCGGGGTCGAAACCGTCCGTCTGGAAGCCGCCGACACTCAGCGCGAGCCGTTCGTCCTCGACAAGGGCGCGATGCAGGCGCGATGAATCGCCTTCCGCCAGTACGGCGAGCAGCAGATCCATGTGCAGGGTCTCGGGGTCGCTTGTCGCGCCGGCATGAAACGCGACGTGCAGCAGCGGCGCCTGGGCGTCGGTTTCGATGACGAAACGACGTTCGCCCATTTGCTCCGGCTCGACGGTCGTGATCTCCGGCGGCGGATACTGGCGCGGGATCGGGGAGAAGTACTGGTCGGCGAGCAGGTAGATTTCCTCGGGCGTCACGTCACCCGCCAGTACCATCGTCAGGTTGTTCGGCGCGTAGTAGGTCTTGAAGAAGCTCTCGAGATCGTCCTGGGTCCAGTTCTCGATGTCGGAGGGCCAGCCGATGACCGGGTTCTGGTACGGATGGGCGATGTAGGCCGTGGCCATCATCTGCTCGTACAGCCGGCCCGTGTTGTCGTCATCGACGCCGCTGCGACGCTCCGAGTAAACGGCACCGCGCTCGGTTTCGACGACGTCGGGGTCGATGGCGAGGTTCATGAATCGATCGCTTTCCAATTCGAAGATGGTCTCGAGCGCAGAGCGGGGAAACCAGTCCATGTAGACCGTCACGTCATTGGACGTGTAGGCGTTATTCGCGCCGCCGGCGGCCTCCATCTCCTCGTCGAACTCGCCGACGTCGCGCGAATCGGTGCCGTTGAACATCATGTGCTCGAAGAAATGCGCAAGCCCGGTGATGCCCGGGTACTCGTTGCGCCCGCCGGCCCTGACGAAGATGTAAAGCGCTACGTTCGGGATGTCGTGATCGGGCCAGACGATGACCTCGAGACCATTCGGCAGGTTGAACGACGTGATTTCGCGCGGCACCTCCGCCTTGGCGGAAAAATCGAACACGGGCCGCAGCGGAATCTCCTCGAGCACGAGCGGCGGGGGAGGCGTGAATTCGGGCAGCAGTCGTTCGCCGATCACCGCGGCGACGCCGAGCACGGCGAGCACGGCGACGGCCGCGTTGAGCTTCTGCCCGGTCTTGTAGACGATCGACTGCGTCTGGTCGACGTCGACCGCCTTCTGCAGGCCCGCCGGCGTGATCTCGTAGGTCCACGCGAAGATCAGCGCGACGGGGAAGCCGATGGCGAGCAGCAGCAGGACGTAGTCGGCAACCCAGGACGACAGGCCGACACCGTCGACGAGACGGCCTACGATCCAGACCAGCAGCCAGCTGGCCACTGCGTACAGCAGCGCGACCTTGAAGACGTTTCGTCGCCTGAGCTCGGAGAACAGACTCATGCGGAGTAGTTTAGCCGAGCAGACCCTCTCGACGATACAGGCGGGCACAGACCCAGGTCAGCAAACCGCCGATCACGAGCGTGCTCAAAACGGAGATTGCGACGTGCTGGCCGTTGATCGGCTCGTTCTTGACCATGTCGACGAGCAGCAGGTGCTGGCTCAGCGACGGAATGAACATGAACTCGGTACGGGGGCGCAGCGTCAGGATACTGACAATGAGAATCGGCAGCGTCGGTGCTATCAGCAGGACGTTGAGCCAGGTTTGCGCTTCCCGATAGCTCTTCGTGAACGAGGCCACGAGAGTCATGAGCGCGGCGCCGAGCAGGATGAAGGGGAGGAAGAGCAGCAGCGCCTTGACGACGACGTCGATACCGAAATTCGGTGTCATGCCGAGTTGCTGCAGCGGCATGTAGTCCAGCACGAAATAGAATGCGGTCAGGCTGAGAAGCAGCGACAGTGTCATGAACAGGCAAGTCGCACCGATCTTGCCGATGATGAGCTGATCGCGCGTGACCGGTAACGACAACAGCGGCTCCAGGGAGCCCCGCTCGCGTTCGCCGGCGGTCGTGTCGATCGCCAGGTACATGCCGCCCATGAGCGCCGCGAAGACGAAAAAGTAACTCATCATGCCGAGCAGCATCGCCGAACGGCCGCTGGGCGTGGACACGTCGACCTCGTCGATATTGAGCGGGCGCAAGGTCATCGGGTTGATGCCGCGGCCGACGACGCGCACGGCCGCGAGCTCCTGGTTCCAGCCGTACAGCGCGCCGCGAACACGCCGCGCATCGCGATCGGCGTCGGTATTCGCCTGGTCCGATACGAGCCTGACGGTTGCCGGAATCATATCGGCGAGTTCCTCGCCGATGCCGGGGGGTATCACCAGAACGACGTCGTGCTCGCCGGTCTTCACGGCTTCCATCGCAGCCTCGAGGTCCTCGGGGCCTTCGACGGCGTCGATGTTGCGGCTGCGGAGGTAGGCGACCATGTTCGGCGCGTATTCCTGGCCGATCACCGGCAGCTCCAGCGTCTTCTCCGCGGATTCGAGCGAGCGCTCGATCGAGATATTGATGACGACGGCGAACAGGATCGGGCCGAAGATCGGGCCCATGATCAGCGCCGAGCCCAGCGTACGCTTGTCGCGGAAATTATCGAGCGCCTCCTTGATGAACACAGTGAATATCGTTCCCATTACTCCTGCTCCACCATGAGAATCGCCTTGACGAAGGCCTCCTCCAGATTCTCGCAACCCGTGCGTTCGCGAATGCCCGTCACGGAGTCGTCAATTGCAACCTGGCCGTTCGCGATGATGCAGATGTCGTCGCATAGCGCCGCGACTTCCTGCATGACGTGCGACGAGAACAGCACGCAGCGGCCATCGTCCCTGAGCTTCAGAATCAGGTCACGCAGCGAGCGCGTCGCCATGACGTCCAGGCCGTTCGACGGCTCGTCGAGCAGGACGTTTTGCGGGTCGTGCACGAGCGCACGCGCGAGTGACACCTTGGTGCGCTGGCCTTGCGAGAAACCCTTGCTGCGGCGATCCGCGAAGTCGCCGATCTCGAGCAGCCTGACGATCTCGTCGACACGGTCATCGATCTCGGGTTTCGCCACTCCGCAGAGCTTTGCGAAGTAGACGATGTTCTCGCGCGCCGTCAGGTGCGGATAGAGCCCCGAACCGTGCGGCAGCGCGCCGATGCGCTTGCGTGCCTCCAGGCTGTCGGTGACGACGTCGGCGCCGTCGATCGAGGCACTGCCTTCGTCCGGTTTGAGTACCGTGTACAGCACGCGCAGTGTCGTCGACTTCCCGGCGCCGTTCGGGCCGAGCAGCCCGGTTATCTTGCCGTCAGGGGCGTCGAAGGACACCCCGCGAACGGCGTGCACGGCGCCGAAGGATTTGTGAATGCCGTCTACCCTGATCATGGCGCGGGTCCGGAGAAATCGAGGAAGAACGGCATGACGAAGCTCCGCTCGAGACACTCGGCGTCAACGGACGAAGGGTCCGCCGAATCGACGAACTCGGCCGCGAGCCGGCTGGTGCAGCCGACGTTGATTTGCCCGTGGCCCTGGTGCGTGCCAACGAGGTGCTCCCGGTTGGCGAGCTTCTCCATTGCCATCTCCGCGTAACGCGGCGGGGTAATCGGATCGGCGTCGCCCGACAACAGCAGGAACGGGATGTCCGTGTCGAGCGGCTCCTTGAAGTCCTCGTCGATCGGCCCCGCCGGCCAGATGTCGCACATGGCCTCGAGCGCCTCGAGCTGGAACGAGCCCATGTACGTGGCCTCGATGGCGCCATAGTCGATGGCGGCCGTGTCGAGGAACGGCATGTCCTCGGTGCACATGACGGCATTGTGCATGCCGAGTGCGAGCGCGTCGGTCATCGCAAGCGCGATGAGCTGGTACTGCGAGGCCAGAGGGCCGTAGTTGCCGCGCCCGGCCTCATGAACCATGAGCGGCAGAAGCGCAATCGTGTTCGGGCTGTAGGCGAGCAGGCGCACGGCGCCGGCAAGCTCGCCAGCGCCAAACTGAATCTCCTGTGGGCGGCCCGAGTTGGGGTCATCGACCTCGACAACGACCGGATTGTCGCGCAGCGTCGCGACGACACGCTCGAGTGTTGCGGCGAGTTCGGGGAAACGGTCGTTGCAGGCGTCGTCCGCCGCGCAGCGCGCGAAAATATTGTCGACGGCTTTCTGGCTTTCCGTTGCGATCTCGGGCCCGAGCGCGATCTGGGGCGGCACGACGCCATCGATGATGACGGTGCGCGTCGAGTCCGGATAGCGGCGGGCAAAATGCTGCGCGACCCGTGAACCGTAGGAAACCCCGTAGAGATTGAGCGCCGTGTAACCGAGCGCCTCGCGCACGGCCTCGAGGTCGGTGACGGCGACGCTCGTCGTGAAGTACCGGGGGTCGTGGGGCAGGTCGCCGAGGCATTCGCTCACGAACGTTATCGTGTCTTCGAGCGAGTACTCGCTTTCGTAGAGGAACACTTCATCATCGACGGGGCAATCCATTCTCGCCGACTCGCCCGTGCCGCGCTGATCGACGAGCAGGATGTCCCGGTTGCGGCGCAGTGACTCGAACGCGCCGCGATAGGCCGCGTAGAACTCGACGCTGCCCTGGCCCGGACCGCCGGCAATCGGGACCACCGGGTCCGTGGCAGGACTCAGATTCAGCGCAGGGACGACCGCGACCCGCAATTCGATGTCCGGCGAATCGGGGTCTTCCGGGTTCTCGGGACGCGCCAGAGTGCCGCAACGGGCCTTGATTCCCGGATGGCCCGGGCCGGCGCTGATGCGACAGTCTTCGAGTTCGAGCGCGCGCGCATCAGGGCTGCCGGCGAGTGCAAGCAACGCAAGGCCGGCACACAAAGGTCGAACGGCGAAAGCGGGCATCGGGGGTCCATCGGCGAAAAGAGCGGGCTATCTTGGACAAACACCTGAAGATAGTAAAGATTCTGGTAGAATCCCGCCCCCTCATGAGTTACGACGTCATAGTCATCGGCGGCGGGCACGCCGGAACGGAAGCCGCGCTGGCTGCCGCACGGACCGGTGCGCGTACGTTGCTCGTAACACAGAAGATCGCGGCGCTCGGACAGATGAGCTGCAACCCGGCAATCGGCGGCATCGGCAAGGGCCACCTGACCCGCGAGATCGACGCGCTGGGCGGAGCCATGGCACGGGCGATCGATCGTGCCGGCATCCAGTTTCGCACGCTGAATGCCTCCAAGGGGCCCGCCGTGCGTGCCACCCGCGCCCAGGCGGACCGCGAACGCTATCGTGCCGCGATCCGCGAGATCGTCGGGCACCAGGCCAGTCTGGAATTGCACGAGGCGTCGGTAGACGACCTGGTCGTCGAGGGCAATCGCGCCGCCGGGGTCGTGACCGGTGACGGGGCGTGCATTCCGGGCAGGTCGGTGGTGCTGACCGTCGGCACGTTTCTCGGCGGCCGTATCCTGATCGGCGACACCGAGAAGGCCGGTGGCCGCATCGGCGACGCGCCGTCGAACCGGCTTGCCGCAAGGCTTCGCGACATGCCGTTCAACGTGGCGCGGCTCAAGACCGGCACGCCGCCGCGGCTCGACGGCAGGACGCTCGACTACGAGGTGATGCAGGAACAGCCGGGCGACGAGCCGACGCCGGTGTTCTCGTATCTCGGCCGTCGGAGCGAACATCCGGCGCAGGTGTCATGCTGGGTGACGAAGACGACGACCGAAACACACGACATCATCCGTGCGTCGCTCGACCAGTCGGCGATGTACTCCGGCCTCATCGAAGGCGTCGGGCCGCGCTACTGTCCGTCCATCGAGGACAAGATCGTGCGTTTTGCCGACAAGGCTTCTCACCAGATCTTCGTCGAGCCCGAGGGGCTCGACACCGACGTCGTGTATCCGAACGGCATTTCGACGAGCCTTCCGCTCGCCGTTCAGGAACGCTTCGTCCGGTCGATCGCCGGCTTCGAAAAGGCCGTGATCACGCAGCCCGGCTACGCGATCGAATACGACTACTTCGACCCTCGCGATCTGCGCCCGACGCTCGAGACCCGGCATGTCGGGGGTCTCTATTTCGCCGGCCAGATCAACGGTACGACCGGATACGAAGAGGCCGGCGCACAGGGCCTTCTCGCAGGCGTGAACGCGGCCCGGCGCGCCCGCGGGGAGAATCAGTGGTACCCGAAGCGCCACGAAGCCTACCTGGGCGTGCTCGTGGACGACCTGATCACACGCGGCGTGTCCGAACCCTACCGGATGTTCACGAGCCGGGCCGAATACCGGCTGATGCTGCGCGAAGACAATGCCGACCTGCGGCTGACCGGAAAGGGGCGTGAACTCGGCCTCGTCGACGACGGACGCTGGGCGACGTTCAATGCCAAGTGCGACGCCGTGGCAGCCGAACAGGAACGGCTGTCGCAGGTCACGGCGCTTGGCACGAAAGCCGGCTCGCTGCTCAAGCGGCCGGAATACGGTTACACCCACGTCGTTGCCCTGCCGGGCGTGGGGGCGAGCGATGTGACGGCCGCGCTGCGCCACGAGCAACGCGAACAGGTCGAGCTTCAGGTCGAGGTGCAGGCGAAGTACCGCGGCTATATCGAGCGGCAGGAACGCGAGATCGCGAAGCACGCGAAGCAGGAGTCGCTGCGCCTGCCCGACGATCTCGACTACGAGGCCGTCGACGGCTTGTCCCACGAAGCCCGTCAGCGGCTCATCGCGGCACGCCCGGTCACGCTAGGCCAGGCGTCGCGGCTCGAGGGAATGACGCCGTCGGCCGTCTCCCTCTTGCTCGTACACCTGAAGAAACGACAACTACGGAGAAGCGCATGAAAGCGCTACACATCCTCCTGCTGTTCGTCGCCTTCGCGGTCGTTGCCGGCTGCGGCGGCAAGGACGACGAAACCGCGCCGATCAGCACGCTGCAGCGCGGGCTGCAGGCCGATGCCGAGACGCTGGACCCGCAAAAGGCCCGCAGCACGCAGGCAGCGGACATCCAGCGGGATATCGGCGAAGGACTGTTCACGTACCGGCACGGCATCGATCCCGCGCCTGCGTCGGTCGAGCGCTGGGATATGTCCGAGGACGGCCTGACGTACACGTTCCATCTGCGCGACGACCTTCGGTGGTCGAACGGCGATGCGGTGACGGCCGATCATTTCGTGGCCGGGATGCGCCGACTCGTCGATCCGGCAACCGCCGCGTTCTACGGCGAGATGCTCATCGACGTCGAAAACGCCGAAGGAATCGTGTCCGGCGAGATTCCCGTGTCGATGCTCGGCGTCGAGGCGGTCGACGATCGTACGCTGGTGATTCGCCTGGTGCGGCCGACGCCGTATCTGATCGGTATCCTGGCGCACCCGAGTACGTTCCCCGTTCATCCGCCGAGTCTTGCCGAGCATGGCGAGCGCTACGCGCGCCCCGGTAACCTGCTGTCGAACGGCGCTTACGTGCTCGATGCCTGGGTGCCGGGCTCGCTGATTGCGCTCAAACGCAACGAGCACTACTGGGACAACGACTCGACCGCGATCGATGCGGTCAATTTCCACGTACTCGTGCAGGACACGACGGAACTGAATCGTTATCGCGCCGGCGAGCTGCACATCACGAGCACGGTCCCGTCGAACAGCTTCGCACAGGTGCGCGAGGAGTTCGGCGACCAGCTGAACGTCGCGTCCTTCCTCGCCGTCTATTACCTCGGTTACAACCTGACGAAACCGCCGTTCAAGGACAATCGGGCGCTGCGTCAGGCGCTGTCGATGGCGATCGATCGCGAGGAGCTGACGAAGAAAGTCACGGCACGCGGCGAAACCCCGGCTTACAGCTGGGTGCCGCCCGGAATCAGAGGCTACGAGCCGGTGCAAATGGGCTTCGCCGCGCTCGGCAGGGAAGAGCGCGAGCAACTCGCGCGACGCCTCTACAAAGAGGCCGGCTACAGCGAAGACAACCCGCTCGAGGTCGAACTGCGCTACAACACGGGCGACACGCATCAGCGTATCGTCGCTGCCGTGCAGTCGATGTGGCGCGAGGTGCTCGGTTTCGAGGCGGAGCTCTACAACGAGGAATTCCAGGTCCTGCTCACGCACATGAGGGAGGCCGAGGTCACACAGGTATTCCGCACGAGCTGGGTCGGCGACTACATGGACCCGAACACGTTCCTGGCCGTGATGCGCAGCAACAATCCGCAGAACATGCCACGGTACAGTAGCACCGAGTTCGATGACTTCATGGCGCGAGCCGGCGCCCAGGTCGACCCGGAACAGCGCAAGCTCTTTCTCGAGGAAGCGGAGCGGGTAATGCTCGCGGACTATCCGCTCATCCCACTGTACTTCTACGTCACCCGCCACCTCGTACATCCCGATGTCGAAGGCTGGGGAGACAACCCCCTGGATTACCATTACAGTCAGCAACTGAGTTTCAAGGCGGCCGATTAGCCGCGCTGGATCAACGACTTGCTGCGATACACGCTGCTCCGCATTCTGGGCGCGATACCGACGCTGCTGCTCGTTATCGCGCTCGCGTTTCTGATGGTGCACGCCGCCCCCGGCGGGCCGTTCGACGAGGAGCGTGTGCTGCCGCCCGAGGTCGAGGCCAACATCGAGGCGCATTACAACCTCGACGAGCCGCTTCCGAAGCAGTTCCTGCGCTATCTCGTCGGCCTGACGCGCGGCGATCTCGGGCCCTCGTATCGCTACCGGGGCCACACGGTCTCCGAGCTGATCGGCACGTCGTTCCCGAATTCGCTCAAGCTGGGCGCCCTCGCCATCGTGATCGCATTGCTTCTCGGCGTCGGCGGCGGCACCTACGCAGCGCTGCGACAGGGCGCGTTCGCCGACCGCTTCGTCATGGGGCTGTCGATGACGGGCATTTCGATTCCCGTATTCGTCGTCGCTCCCGTACTCGTACTCCTGTTTGCCGTGAACCTGCAGTGGTTGCCGGCCGGCTGGAGCGGCACCGAGGGTGTCGGCCGCTACGTCCTGCCGGTCATCACGCTGGCATTGCCGCAGATCGCGTACATCGCCCGGCTCACGCGCGCAAGCATGATCGACGTGCTCGCCCGCGATTTCGTGCGGACAGCGCGGGCGCAGGGTCTCGGAACCCTTCGCGTCATTCGCGTGCACGCGATCAAGCCCGCGATGTTGCCTGTCCTGTCCTACATGGGCCCGGCTATCGCCGGCATCATCACGGGTTCCGTCGTCGTCGAGGAGATCTTCGGCATCCCCGGCGTCGGCCAGCTGTTCGTGCGCGGCGCGATGAATCGCGACTACACGCTGGTACTGGGCGTCGTGGTGTTCTACGCGTCGCTGATCGTCGCGTTCAATCTGATCGTCGACATTCTCTATGCCGTGATCGACCCACGGGTACGGTACAGATGAAGACGATCAGGGTGACTGGCGGCATTCTGCTGGTGATCGCGATTGCGGCGGTCGCCGGACCGTGGCTGAGCCCCAACGACTACGTCACGACCGACTTCGACGCGATTCTTGCGGCGCCGTCGGCGCAAGGCAGTCACTGGTTCGGGACCGACAACCTCGGCCGCGACCTGTTCGTACGCACGATGCTCGGCATTCGGGTGACCCTCATGGTCGCAATCGTCGCGAGTCTGGTCAGTCTCGTCATCGGCGTCGCCTACGGCGCGATCGCCGGTTACGTGGGCGGCCGCGTCGATGCGGTGATGATGCGATTCGTCGATACGCTCTATGCCCTGCCGTTCATCTTCTTCGTCATCCTGCTGATGGTGGCTTTCGAGCGTAACTTCCTGCTCATCTTCGTCGCGATCGGGGCGATCAACTGGCTGGACATGGCGCGCATCGTGCGCGGCCAGACGCTAGGCCTGCGCGAGCGGGAGTTCGTCGAGGCGGCGCGGCTGACGGGGGTGAGTACCCCGCGAATCGTTCTGCGGCACATCGCACCGAACCTGCTCGGCATCGTGATCGTTTACGTTACCCTGACAATCCCGCAGGCGATCCTCGTCGAGTCCTTCCTGAGTTTTCTCGGACTGGGGGTGCAGGAGCCGCAAACCTCGCTCGGGACGCTCGTCGATGCTGGCGTGGCGCAGATGGAGCAGGCATCGTGGACGTTGCTGATTCCGGCGTCGCTGCTCGCGCTGATCCTCATGTGTTTCAATTTCATGGGTGACGGATTGCGTGACCACTTCGATGCGAGGCATGACCGGTGAGCCTGCTCGACGTCACCGGGCTCTCGATTCGTTACGACGGACAGGCCGTGGTCGATGGAGTCGACCTGTTCGTCGAACGCGGCGAGTCGGTCGGTCTCGTCGGCGAGTCGGGCTCGGGCAAGTCGCAGTCCGCACTGGCGATCCTCGGGCTGTTGCCGGCCCGCGCGCAGGTTTCCGGCAGCATCGAGTTCGACGGCCAGCAGGTTCTCGGCGCCGACGATGCGCTGCTCGACAGACTGCGCGCCCGGCGTATCGGTATGGTCTTCCAGGACCCGATGCAGGCATTGAATCCCTACTTGCGCATCGGCGTACAATTGCGCCAGGTGCTGGTGGCGCACGGCCTTGCGGCCGGGCGGGACGCGGACGCCCGGGTGATCGAGGCGCTTACTCGCGTGCGCCTGCCCGATCCCGAGCGGCAGTTCCGGGCGTTCCCGCACGAGCTGTCGGGCGGCATGCGCCAGCGGGTCATGATCGCGTCGGCGTTGATCGCGGGACCCGACCTTTTGATCGCCGACGAACCGACGACGGCGCTCGACGTCACGGTGCAGGCGCAGATACTCGAGCTTCTCGAGGAGATACGCGACAACACGGCGCTGTTACTGATTACGCACGACCTGGGCATCGTTGCCGGCCATTGCGAACACATGATCGTGCTGGAAAAGGGCCGCCTCGTGGATGCAGGGCCGACGACCTCGGTGTTTGCGTCTCCGCGTCACGCGCACACACGGACGCTGCTGGAGGCGGCGCCTCGCGTCGATCGCGGGGAAGTACCGGCACCGGTCGATGGCCGTACCCTGCTGGCTGTAGAAGCGGCTTCCGTTCAGTACCGGGATCGCGGCGGCGCACTGCTGGACGCCGTGAACGACGTCAGCTTCGCCGTGCGGCAGGGCGAGACCGTCGCGGTCGTCGGGGAGTCCGGCTCGGGCAAGTCCAGCCTCGTCCGCGCGATGCTGGGGCTCGTCCCGATGGCGTCCGGCAAGGTCGTTTACGCCGGCGAGCCGCTCGAAGGTCCGGTGCAGCACCGCGCCCGTGAACGGCGCCGCGATCTGCAACTCGTTTTCCAGGATCCTGTGAGCGCGCTGAACCCGCAAATGCGGGTACGGTCCATCATCGAGGAGCCGCTGCTCGTGCATGAAAAGGGCATCGGGAGCGCCGAGCGGCTGGGCCGGGTCACCGCGATGCTGGACAAGGTCGGGCTGGAGGCGGCGTTCCTTACGCGCTACCCGCACGAGCTTTCGGGCGGCCAGGCGCAGCGCGTCGCGATTGCCCGGGCACTCGTGCTCGAGCCGCGTATTCTCGTGTGCGACGAAGCCGTCGCCGCACTCGACGGGTCCGTACGCAAGCAGGTGCTCGACGTGTTGCGCTCGGTGCAGGACGAAGCCGGCCTGTCGATCATCTTCATTTCACACGATCTCGCGGTCGTGCGCTCGATCAGCCACAGGGTGCTCGTGATGTACGCGGGACGGCTCGTGGAGGTCGCCGGAAACGACGATCTGTTCGCCTCGCCGTTGCACCCGTACACGCGGGCGCTGATCGATTCGGTGCCCGTGCCCGATCCGGTCGTCGCGCCGAAAGCCGCGCCCCTGCGCGGGGAAACGCCGTCGCTGATCGACCCGCCATCCGGGTGCGTGTTTCATCCGCGTTGTCCGCGGTCCGATGAGACCTGCGCCAGCAAGCGGCCGCGGCTACGCGAGATCCGCGGCACGCGAGTGGCGTGCCATTATCCGCTGGACCGATAGCTCAGACCGCTAGAAGGCGCCCATCGGAAGCGGAATCGGCGCGCCGTTGACCGTGAGCAGGCCTTTCTTCATCTCGGCCTTGAGCACGTAGGTGTCGCCTTCCTTCACGAGATAACCACCGCCGATGGCCATGGCGGCCTGCGGATTCGTCGCGGTGATCATCTCGATGATCGCTTCGGGAATCGCCACGTCGATCGTGGCTTCAGTGCTCTGCAGCAGCGACGTCCACTCGAACGTGTCGACGTCTTCCTCACCGAACGAGAAAAGCAGCTTCGACGTGACCGTACCCTGCGGCACCGTGACGTCGAAGCGATTGAAGTTGAGTGCGAACCCGGAGGCGAACAACTGCTTGAGGTCGTCTTCAATCGCCGCATACGTTGCCATCGGGTCCTGCTGGGCGGACGGATCCAGGCTGTTGACGATTTGCTCGAGACGGCCCACCGCGACGGCGTCGGCGCCTTCGAGGGCGAGGTCGAGGTCGAGCGTCATATCACCGAGTTCCGGCAGCTTGCGCATGGTCGCGTTGACCGTCGCGTCGGCGTTCACGTCCTCGCCGTCGAGCCGGGTATTCGCAGAGACGGCCATCGACATCGGGCCCGGAGCGCCGGGCGCGGCAATGACGAGCTCGTCGACGGCGAGCTCGATCTGGCCGACCGCAAAGCCGTAGTCGGTCGGCATCTGCTCGCCTTCGAATGAAATGCCGCCGAGGCTGACGCCTTCGTTTCCGTCGTCGATCGAGAGGTCGCCGATCTTGCCCCGGAACACGGCCTCGCCGCTCGAGGGATCGGTCTTGACATCGATATTGGTCGATCCCCAGCTTGCCGTCGTGTCACCGTCCGTGTGTGAGCCGGGGCCGACGACGTAATTCGAACGCAGTTCGCCGCCGAGGCCGACCTTGCTGTAGATCTTGCCCGGCAGCTCGACGACCTCGCCGTCCGGCGATTCGATGGCCAGCGTCGAGACGGCGTTGCCCAGGCCGGGCGCGAGCGAACCCTTCTCGCGCCCCATCGAGGAGACGGGGATAAGACCGTGATCGAGCTTCGTGTTGATCAGAAGCACCGGCAATTCGTCGGTTTGCATGCCCATCGTCGTCATTGCCGAAAGCAAGTCAACATCCGTGATTTCGACACGGTGCTGGCCTTCCGACGAGAACCAGCCGCGCTCGAAGCTCTCGGACGTGACGCGGACAGCGCCACTTCCCTCTGCGGCCCAGCTCAGGTTTTCATCCATCGATCGCTCGGCCATTCGGCCGACGATGGCGGGGGAGACGAGGATCACTGCGGCGAGCAGGACCAATACAACTACGAGACCTTTCTTCACGATCTTTCCTCTTGAAAGGCAATGCCGGGTACCCCGGATGCTAGCACGTGAGCGGTCCGGTACTGTGATGCAGCTATAGAAATCCGCCGAGAGTGCCACTACCATATTCGCCTCACGCGACGTCCGGGCCGATGCCGGGGCAACAGAAGGTGCGAAAAACCAAGTGATTACGAACATGAAGATCGCAGCGGGTGCGGCGACGCTGCTCATCGCCGCCCTGTCCTTTGCCCAACCCGCGCTGGCCGAAGGCGACGTCGAGGTCGGCGAGAAGATCGCGTACACCTGCCTCGGTTGCCACGGCATCGAGGGCTATCGCAACGCCTACCCGTCATTCCGGGTGCCGAAGCTCGGCGGCCAGAAGGCCGGCTACCTCGAGATCGCCTTACGAGGGTACCGGGACGGAACCCGCAAGCA
>JANQGP010000031.1 GCA_028277265.1 Woeseiaceae bacterium
CGTCGGGCTATCTTTGCCAGGGACAACCATACCTGCAGGTTTCCCGGTTGCAAGAACAAGCGCTTCGTCGATATTCATCACATCAATCACTGGGCGAACAGTGGCGAAACCAACCTGGACGAGATGCTGCTCCTGTGCACGAAGCACCACACATTCGTTCACGAAAGCGGTTTCAGGATCGAGAAGGATTTCAATGACGAGTGGTACTTCGTTCGCCCCGACGGCGTCGCGGTGCCCAACGTCGGGTACTGCAAGCAGGACATGATCGATGAGGACATCACACCGGTGGCGGATGACAACGCTCCCGCGGGAGCATTATTGAACATAGCGGAAAAATACGCGCTCGAGCCACCGCCGCCGGACTACATCTGTTAGTCGGCTCGATATCTCACCACCGGATCTTGGGAATATGGCGATTCGCGACAAGCGGAGGGTTGACCTTTCCAAACGGAAAAAGCTAAAGGTCTTTCGATGTCAACCTCGCTAAGAATCCGTGAGGCGTTCCCTCAAGAAGCCGACTTGCTTTCGCAGCTCGCACTGCGCTCGAAGGCCCATTGGGGATACTCTGAAGACTTCTTGGATGCGTGTCGGTCGGAGCTCACCGTCGACGCATCCCGGCTAGGCACCGACGGTTATCAATGCTTCGCTGCCCTCGATGGCGATTCGATAGTCGGCTTCTATGCCCTGGAAAGCACATCGTCAGGCATTTACGAGTTGGAAGCCCTCTTCGTCGAACCTACGCATATCGGTTGCGGCGTGGGTCGTTTGTTGATTCAACATGCTCTACACCGACTATCTGAGCGCGGTGCGGAGAAATTGATAATTCAGGGCGATCCCCATGCGACCGAGTTCTATGTCGCCGCAGGCGCTCGACAAGTGGGCACGCGGAAGTCGGGCAGTATTACTGGCCGGGAGCTCCCGTTGTTCGAGATCGAGATAGCAAACTCGTGATCGGCCGCAAACGGCCGGTAGCCGCCGGCGAGGCTGAATCGAGTAGAATGACGGCTTCTGACCCGAAGCAGCCGGTCGCACTCGTCCCTTTCCCAAACAGACCACCCCGAGACCATGATCGAAATTCAACTTGAAGAGGCCATGTCGGGCGAAGACGACCTCTGCCTCTGGGTTTCACTGGGTTACACCTCTGAAGCCAATCCGCACGATGTTTTTCATATCGTCGTAGCAAAAGAGATTGATGAACAAGACCGTCGTTTGTCGATGGACGCCATCTACTTGGAGGGCGATGATCAGGGAAAGAGCTGTTATCGCGGTGCGGATGGCATCTTGGTGTCAGACAACGCAATCGAAGTACGACTAAACGACTGGGGTATTAAAAAGCTCGGCTTTTCTGAATCGTTAGTCTTCCTCGGCTTCGATACCAGCAAAGGCGAGTCGGCCTGCAAGGACATATTCAAGCAGATGACCGAATTCGAGTGTGGTTCGGTGATCTCAACCCATTTTCAGTGAACGCTTATGGCCGTTGGCGGAACGTTGCTCCGCCCAAAAACCAGACGTTCAAGCGGCCCCTGTTTGGGTAAGCTGCCATTCGCTGACAGAGGCATCTCCTGCCCCATGCTCGCCCCTGACCCGAAGCGCCCATGCCGAATGAAATACGTCGGCGGCGATGTAGCGGAAACCCACTAGGCGCATTCGTCTTTCGTCCAATGGCCGTCCGGGCCCGGGCTTCCTACACTCACGTCCAAACCCCTGAACCAGGAGGCCGCGATGAGCACGTACGAGGCGACGCATCGAGCTTCGATCGAAACACCCGAAGAATTCTGGGCCAAAGCTGCCGACGGCATAGACTGGGAGAAGCGCTGGTACAAGGTCCTCGATAACCCCGAGCCGAACATCTACCGCTGGTTTTCCGGCGGGCGCCTCAACACCTGTTACAACGCCCTCGACCGGCACGTCGAGCGAGGCCGCGGCGACCAGGCCGCCGTGATCTACGACAGCGCGGTCACCGGCACGAAGCGAACGGTCAGCTACGCACAATTGCTCGACGACGTTTCCCGTTTCGCGGGAGTCCTCGCGTCGGCCGGCGCCGGCAAGGGCGATCGGATCATCATCTATATGCCGATGATCCCCGAGGCTATTGTCGCCGTGCTCGCCTGCGCCCGGATCGGTGCCGTGCATTCGGTGGTGTTCGGAGGTTTCGCTGCGGCCGAGCTCGCGACGCGAATCGACGACGCTCAACCGACGTTGATCGTTTCAGCGTCCTGCGGCATCGAGCCGTCACGAATCGTCGAGTACAAGCCCCTGCTCGACGAAGCGATCGAACTGGCCAGCCACAAGCCGCGGCATTGTGTCATCTTCCAGCGTCCGCAGGTCGAGGCCGGCATGACAAAAGGCCGTGATCTCGACTGGCAGGACGCCATGGCCACGGCAACCGCTCACGACTGCGTGACGGTCGAGGCGACGGATCCGCTCTACCTGCTCTACACGTCAGGTACGACCGGCCAGCCGAAAGGCATCGTGCGCGACAACGGCGGTCATGCCGTCGCACTGCACTGGTCGATGAAGAGCATCTACGGCGTAGACCCGGGCGAAGTCTACTGGGCTGCGTCCGATATCGGCTGGGTCGTCGGCCACTCCTACATCATTTACGGACCGCTGCTGCACGGAAATACAACGGTGTTGTTCGAGGGCAAGCCGGTCGGTACGCCTGATGCCGGCGCGTTCTGGCGGGTCGCATCGGAGCACAAGGTCGCGACGATGTTCACGGCACCGACGGCGTTCCGCGCGATCAAGCAACAGGATCCGGACGGCAAACTGATCGGCGACTATGACCTGTCGGCCATGCGCGCGCTGTTTCTCGCCGGCGAGCGCTGCGATCCCGATACCCTGCACTGGGCCGAAGACAGACTCGGGATTCCCGTCATCGACCACTGGTGGCAGACGGAAACGGGCTGGGCCATCGCCGCGAACTGCCTGGGGCTGGAGCTGCTGCCCGTCAAAGCCGGTTCCGTCGGCCCGGCCGCGCCGGGCTGGGATGTTCGCACGCTCGACGCCGCGGGCGAGGACGTCGCGCCGGGCGACGTCGGCGCAATCGCCTGCAAGCTGCCGCTGCCGCCCGGAACTCTGCCCGGCCTCTGGAACGCACGGGAGAAGTTCATCGAGAAATACCTGACGACCTTCCCCGGTTACTACGAGACGGGCGATGCCGGGTTCATTGACGAGGACGGGTATGTCAATGTCATGTCGCGCACGGATGACGTCATCAATGTCGCGGGCCATCGGCTTTCGACCGGCGCGATCGAGGAGGTCCTCGCGGGCCACCCCGACGTTGCGGAGTGCGCCGTTATCGGTGTCGGCGATGCCATGAAAGGTCAGCTGCCGCTGGGCTTCCTCGTGCTCAAGGCGGGTGTCGACCGCAGTCCCGACGACATCATCGCCGAGACCGTCAGGATGGTCCGCGAGCAGGTCGGGCCCGTCGCCGTGTTCAAGCAGGCCGCCGTGGTCGCTCGGCTGCCCAAAACGCGCTCGGGAAAGATCCTGCGCGGCACGATGCGGCAGATTGCGGACGCCGAGGAATACAAGGTGCCGGCGACGATCGAGGACGCCAGCGTGCTCGACGAGATCGGCGGCGCACTCAAGGCGATAGGCTACGCCAACTAAAGAGGCCTGGGGTCTGTCAATCGCCGGAACGCCCGGACGTCGCGGCAAGCGTGCGCGCGACGAATCGCCAGACGACGGGATTGAAGGCCATCCCGAGGTGCGAACCGCGAATGCGTTTGTGCCGCGCCTGCGGATTGTACCGATCGATCGTGGCTCGCCAGTCGACGATGCCGTCACTGCGGCTGTAGAGGACGGTCAGCGGGCAATCGATACCGTGAGTGTTGATCTCGTGAATGTGCTGCTCGAGCGCGTCGAGGTCGATTCCGCTTCTCTGTGCGAATTGCCTGCTGGTCGCCGTGTACCTGGGACCGCCCTCGACCGGCGTACCCAGCGTGATGACCTCGCGGACCAGGTCCGGCCGCCGGCGAGCGACCTCGCGAGCGATGACGCCGCCGAGGCTCCAGCCGATCAGCGTTATCGGTTCGTCGCCGCGGCGAACCGCGTCAATCCGTTCGAGGACTCGCCCGGCATCCTCCTCCGGGCGCCCTTGGTTGCGGCCGATTCCCCAGGGCAGCGCATCGTAGCCGAGGTATTGCAGATAGCGCTGCAATGGCCACATGGCGCGCTCGTCGGCCATGAAGCCCGGGAGCAGCATGATCTGGCGGCCGTCACCTTTGGCCTGCTTGGCGAGAAAAGGTGCCGCAGGTACCAGGGAGACCGCCTCGAGCAGCGCGCGCGGCTCGAGGTATTTCAATGCAGGATTCGGGGACTGCAGATCGTAGCGCTGCCGGCGCTCGATCACGGCGGTAGCCGCATCCGTCATGCTCAGGTCGTCTCCTCGAGCGCATCCTCGATGCTGCCGACGAGCTTGTCATCGTAGGGTTGCATGCGTGGACTGAACTCGGCAATCAACTCGCCGTCGCGACCGATCAGGTACTTGTGGAAGTTCCAGGTCGGGTGCGTGCCGGCCGCCTCGGCCAGCTGGTCGAAGAACGGATGTGCCTTGCCCTTCTTGACCGTGATCTTTTCGAACATCGGGAACTTGATGCTGTAGGT
>JANQGP010000093.1 GCA_028277265.1 Woeseiaceae bacterium
CTCCCGACAACATGGATTACATGGCGCATGTCAGGACTTGCTGTAAGTCAGCGCCGTGATCTGTTCAGAAATCAAGCCGATCAGGAACACGATGACCGACGCACTGAACAGCAACATGCTCATATTGGTGAAGCGGCCAAGCACCGCAAAAGTATAGGCATACCAGCCCGCGCCGGTGACAAAGAACAACGCGCTGATTGGCAGGAAAATCTTGAGCGGCGAGTACAGTGTCGCGATCTTGAAGATGATCACCATGAAGCGGACGCCGTCCCGAATCGGTCGTATGTGGCTCTTGCCGATGCGCTTCGCCACCGGGATCGGCTCAAAACAGATCGGGTAGCCGGCGCGCATGAACGCCATCGTAATCGTCGTGGGATACGAAAAACCGTTCGGCAACAGGTACAGGAACCTCTTGAACAGACTCGCCCGCACGACGCGAAATCCCGAGGTCAGGTCGGGAACGCGCCGACTGGTCAGCCAGGACGCGACGACGTTGTAGATACCGTTCGCGGCGAGACGCCCGACGTTGGCGTGCATGTCGGAGCTGCGGGCACCTATGGCCATGTCGAAGCCCTCGTCGATCCTCTCGAGCAGCGGTCCGAATTCCTCTGCACTATGCTGTCCATCGCCGTCCATGAAGGCGATGACGTCACCGGTCGCCGCGCGTGCACCGGCCTTGACGGCCGCACCGTTGCCCAGGCTCTCGGGATGCTGCACGACCCTCGCGCCCGCATTGCGCGCGGCATCCGCCGTATTGTCGTCCGACCCGTCGTCAACAACCAGAACCTCTGCCTCCGGATACACTTTGACCGCCGTCGCGACGATGTCACCGATGGCGCCGCCCTCGTTCTTGGCAGGAATGACAATGGACAGTGAGTTCATCAGGCTTCCTAGGACGTGAACATGATCATGATACCCGCTGCGACAGCCGAGCCGATGACGCCTGCCACATTGGGACCCATGGCGTGCATCAGGAGGATATTGTGCGGGTTGGATTCGAGTCCGACCTTGTTGGCAACCCGCGCCGCCATCGGCACCGCCGAGACACCCGCGGCACCAATCAGCGGATTGATCGGCTGATGTGAGACGCGATTCATGATTTTGCCCATAATGACGCCGCTCGCCGTACCGATCGCGAAGGCGATCATGCCGAGCACGATGATGCCGAGCGTTTCCGGGACGAGGAACTCGTCCGCGCGGAGTCTCGAGCCAACCGCAAGACCGAGGAAGATCGTGACGATGTTGATCAGCGCGTTCTGCGTCGTGTCGGACAGGCGCTCGACGACGCCGCATTCGCGCATCAGGTTACCGAAGGCCAGCATTCCGAGCAGCGGCGCCGCCGTGGGCAACAGCAGGCCAACGAGCAGCAACAGCAAGAGCGGGAACATGATGCGTTCGACCTTCGAAACGTCGCGCAACTGGACCATCTTGATCTCGCGTTCGTCCTTCGAGGTCAACGCGCGCATGATCGGCGGCTGGATGATCGGCACGAGTGCCATGTAGGAATACGCGGCAACCGCAATAGCGCCCAGAAGATTCGGCGCGAGCTGACCCGCCACGTAGATCGCGGTCGGACCATCCGCACCGCCGATGATGCCGATGGCGGCGGCCTCCCTGAGCGAGAAATCCATCAGGCCGAGCTCGGTCATGGCAAGCGCACCGAGGAGTGTCGCAAAGATGCCGAACTGTGCGGCCGCTCCAAGAAACAGCGTACGCGGGTTTGCAAGCAGCGGGCCGAAGTCGGTCATTGCGCCGACGCCCATGAAAATGATCAGCGGGAATGCGCCCGATTTGATGCCGATTTCATAAGTGAGGTACAACAGGCCGCCCGGATCCGCAACGCCCGCACCCGGAATGTTGCTGAGCAAACCGCCGAAGCCGATCGTTACGAGCAGCAGCGGTTCGAACTTCTTTGCGATACCGAGATACAGCAGCGCAAGGCAAACGGCCAGCATACCGAGCTGCCCGCCCGTGATCTGGTAAAGCCCCGAGCCGGTCCAGATTTGCTCGACGAGATCCATGGTCTGCCTAGCCGATGGCGACCAGGGCGTCCCCGACGGCAACCTTGTCACCCTCGGCCACGTAGACGTCCGTGACGGTTCCGGCCCTTGGTGCCGGTACCACGGTTTCCATCTTCATCGCCTCGACGATCAGGAGCGGCTCGCCTTCGGCAACCACCGCACCCGGCGAAACGTGAACCTTGAAGATGTTGCCCGCGAGCGCCGCATTGACCGGCTCGCCGTTGCCCGCCGGTGCCGCGGCGGCCGGCGCCGCGGGAGCGGCGGGCGCAATACCGGCGAGCTGGCCGCTTTCGGCGACTTCGACAGTGAACGCCTTGCCGTTGACGCGCACCGAGTAGACGCCGGCTCCGCCACCGGGCGACGCGGCGACCGGCGCAGCCGGTTCCGGTTCATCCCATGGCGCGGGCTCGAACGCTTGCGGGTTACCGCGATTCTCGAGGAACTTCAGCCCGATCTGGGGAAACAGTGCGTACGTGAGCACGTCGTCGACGACATCCGCCGCGAGGCGGATGCCCTTCTCGCCGGCGAGCCGCGTCAGTTCCACGGTCTGACGTTCGAGTTCAGGCTCGAGGAGGTCGGCCGGCCGGCAGGTTATCGGCTCGGCACCTTCGAGCACGCGTGCCTGTAACTCGATATTGACCGGAGCCGCCGTCGCACCGTACTCGCCTTTGAGTACGCCCGACGTTTCGTTGCTGATAACCTTGTAACGCTCGCCCTGCAGGACATTGATGACGGCCTGGGTACCCACGATCTGCGACGTCGGGGTCACAAGCGGGATCATGCCGAGGTCCTCGCGCACGCGTGGAATCTCCCCGAGCACCTCGTCGAGCTTGTCGCTCGCGCCCTGTTCCCTGAGCTGACTCTCGAGGTTCGTGAGCATGCCGCCGGGTACCTGCGCGATCAGGATGCGCGAGTCCACACCGCGAAGCGAACCTTCGAACTTCGCGTACTTCTTGCGCACGTCGCGGAAGTAAGCCGCGATCTCGTCGATCAGGTTCATGTCGAGGCCGGTATCGCGATCGGTGCCTTCCATGGTCGCGACCAGCGTTTCGGTCGGCGAGTGCCCGTAGGTCATGCTCATCGACGACACGGCAGTATCGACGACATCGACGCCGGCTTCGGCCGCTTTCACGAGTGTCGGGACCGCCAGTCCCGTTGTCGCGTGACAGTGCAGGTGAATCGGCAGGCTGACCGCTTCCTTCAGGCGGCTGACGAGTTCGAACGCCTCGTAGGGGCGCAGCAAACCCGCCATGTCCTTGATGCAAATCGAATGCGAGCCGAGTTCCTCGAGGCGTTTGCCCATATCGACAAAGAGGTCGATCGTGTGCACGTCGCTGACCGTGTAGGAGATCGTACCCTGTGCATGCTTGCCAACCTCGACCGTGGCCTTGATCGCGGTCTCGAAATTTCGTACGTCGTTCATCGCATCGAAGATCCGGAACACGTCGACGCCGTTGACGGCGCAGCGTTCGACGAACTTTCGCACGAGGTCGTCGGCATAGTGGCGGTAACCGAGGATATTCTGGCCGCGGAACAGCATCTGTTGCGGCGTATTCGGCATCGCCGCCTTCAGGCGCCGAATGCGCTCCCACGGGTCTTCGCCGAGGTAGCGGATGCACGCATCGAACGTCGCCCCGCCCCACGACTCGATCGACCAGAATCCAGCCTGGTCGAGCTTGTCGGCGATCGGCAGCATGTCTTCGATGCGCATGCGGGTGGCAAACAGACTCTGGTGCGCGTCGCGTAGCGCGAGTTCGGTAATCCCGAGGGGTTTCTTATGGCTCATGGAAGCTCTTGATGAATCTTAGGAGTGTTTGTTGCGGTGACTGGCTATCGCGGCGGTGATCGCCGCCACTTCCTCGTCCGTGACCGTTGCTTCGGGTACGGGGGTCAGCTTTCGGACGAGCGCTGCCATCGCTGACATGGCGATCACGAGCGTTGTCAGGAACACGAACACGGTACCCATGCCGACGAGCATGAGCGTCGCTCCCTGTTCGAGTAGTGTGGCCTGCATCGCCGTTCCGCTGAAATGTCCGCGCTCGATTATACTTGAAGATGCTCCTCGATCTATTCGAGCTTCGAGGATCCCAGATAGTTGACGCTACTGCCAATCAACGCGACGGCAATGCTGAAGTCGATCGTCGCCACAGTGATCAGCAAAGGATAGTTGCCCCGGGCGCCGTGCGACGCCGTCGCGCCTGCCGCGACCATCAGCGCAAGGTAGAAAAAGAAACGCGCCCTGAAGAACTGCCACAGCCGCGGGTCGCGCAGGCCTGCGATTCGGTCCAGGTTCCTGCGGCACGCGGGATTGAAGATGTAGTAGGCCTTCAACGAACCGAAAACGACGCCACCGGCAATCGCGAACGGCAACCAGAGGTTCCCTGGCCGCATCTCACCCGCCTCGAGCCAGAGTTCACTCCCTTTCAGCAGCAGGACGAGGCCGCCCGTGACCCAGGTCAGCGCCGCGATCCTCATCAGGGTTGTTCGCGATACGGATAGCACGGGTCCGTGGACCCTTACAACCCGAGGAAGCCGATCGCGAGACCGCATAGCGCAACCGATGCACCGGCGACCGCATGAGCATAGCGGCCGCTCACTGGCAGCCTGAGCCGCTCGATTCCCAAGGTCGTCAACGCGACACAGGCCATCATCGTCGACACGGTGACGACCCCGAATACCACGGCGACGGTCAGTACGAGGACGCTACTTTGCTGTGCCGCCGGGTACATGAAGAGCGGAATGAGCGCCTCGCAAGGGCCCAGCAGGAAGATGACGAACAGAGCCCATGGCGTCATCGAGGCGCCGTTCGCGGTGTCGTGGGCGTGTGTATGATCGGCGTGATGATCGTGTTCGTGATCATGGACGACATCGCCATGCGCGTGGACGTGGGAGTGCCGGTACCCGCGGCCTGCCTTGCGAAGGCCCCATGCGAAATACATGAGCCCGAAGGCGAGCATCGCGTAAGCCGCGAAGTTGCCTCGCGTCGTTTCGATGGCAACCATCGAAGTCAGTCTCGCGCCGAGAACGATGCCGATCGCGCCGATCGCAACGGAACTCAGCACGTGACCCGCGCCGCAAAGCATGGTGACACGTAATGTCCGCGCGAGAGACCACTTCCGCGCCTTGCCCATCGCGGTGAAGACAAGGTAATGGTCGGGGCCCATGACCGTGTGCAGGAATGCAATCGCAGCGGCCGTAAGCACGAGAAGCTGTGTTTCGTTCATGGCGAGACCCGACGCGACCGGCTGCCCGCAGGGCGGCGACTATCGGAAACTGGCGCGATGGAACGGTCGATCACTTCGCTATTCTATTTTTCGTCGCCAAGTCAATACCATAGGTCTAAACCCGTATGCGATTTCCTTCTTGCGAGAGACGTCTGGCAGAATAGGCCCATGCATCTCAAGCGCCTGTTAGTCCCGTGTGCCGTTGCGGCGGTGGCCGTCTGCACCGCGGGATGCGCGACCGAGCCGGCCAGCCGGGTCGTACAGTCCGCGCAATCCAGCGAATGCGTCGTGCTGCTGCACGGACTGAATCGCAGCTGGCGGGCGATGAGGCCGATGGCGCGCGCGCTCCAGGACGACGGTTTTACGACCGTCAACGTGGACTATCCGTCGCAGCTCGGAACGATCGAGGAACTCGCGCCGATGGCGGTCGGACTCGGCCTCGAACAGTGCCGTTCGGCCGGGGCGACCAAAGTGCACTTCGTCACGCATTCAATGGGCGGCATCCTGCTCCGCTATGCCAACGAACGAACGCCAATCCGGGAACTCGGACGTGTCGTCATGCTCGGGCCGCCGAACCAGGGCAGCGAACTCGTCGATCGCACGCGCACCTGGCCTGGGTTCGCTGCTCTGAGCGGACCTGCCGGGATGCAGCTCGGCACCTCACCCGACAGCATTCCGTCGCAGCTGGGGCCGGTCGACTTCGAGCTCGGCATCATCGCCGGGACCAACACGATCAATGTGCTGGCCTCGGCAATGCTCCCGAACCCGGACGACGGCAAGGTATCGGTCGCGAGCACAATGGTCGACGGCATGCAGGACCACCTCGTCGTCGACGACTCTCACCGTTTCATCACTCGCAGCGCGGTCGTATTGCGCAATACGCGGTCATTCCTCCGCACGGGCAGCTTCGTCGACGTCGATCGCTAGGCGATGCTCCAACTGTTCTATCCGCCGCTGCTGCTCCTGCACGACCTTCGTCAACGCGGCAACGACATCCATGGTGCTGAGGGACCGGCCATCGGCGCTTGCGAGCATGGCCGGAACGTCCTCGGCAATGAACCCGACGTAGTCTTCGCCCTGCTCCGCCCGGTAGGTGAACGTTACAGGTTCAAGCGCCATCACCGCGGCTAGTGCCTCGTCGCCCGTCAGCATCGCGACGTCCCGTTTGCTGTCGCGCGATGAGCGATTGGTCCAGACACCGCCTGCCGACACGTAAGCGCCGCTCGCCATCTCGAGGGGATGCGCCGGTCGCGACACGCCCATGCCGACGTTTCCGTCCCGGTCGATCGTCACGCGATCGATCGAGCCTGCACCGATCGTCAGAGTGCTTGCGCGATTGTGCATGATGTAGCCCGTTTCGCCGGACGATTGTGTGATCATCAGGCCCGCGACGCTGCTGTTCTGATCGTGAATCCGTATGCTGCCGTTGACTTCGAGCCTCTGCTCCGGCGCGTCGGTTCCGATGCCGACATGATTTCCATCGTCGAAAAGTTGCGAGTTGCCCAGCTCGCTTTGCTTGCGCAGCTTGACGACGTAATCCCGATCGGCCTTTATCTCGAACGACTGCGTCGCAGTGGATGGTGCCGGCACGTCGTCGATCTCGACGAACGCAGCCTCGACAATGGGCTCGATCTCGGGGACCGGCTGCGGCCGGGGCGCAGGTTCCGCTGGCGGCTCGGGCTCAGGATCCGGCGCGGGTTCCGGCGCGGGTTCCGCGAGCGGCTCCGGCGCCAGTGGCGTTTCCTCGGCAACATCGGGGGCGGATTCGGCCTCGACGCGCGACCATTCGGCGCTGACGAAACCGGTGGCAGCGCCTTCGAGCTGCACCTCGTGCCAACCGTCGATACTGTCGACGTGCGGCAGAGACGAGCCTTTGGCGAGCTTGCCGACGACGTCGGAGTTGGTATCGGGCTCCAGCCGGACATTGACACTGTCCTGAACCCGGTCGGCCGGAACGACGACATCCGCGAATCCAGCAAGGGGCAGCAATAGTCCAACGAGTACCGGTACACGCTTCATGTTCCCTCCCTCCGCGCGACACGGCGCGATGCATCGAGCGAGTCTATCACTCACCGCTCGTGCGCCGATTCTCAGCGTCAGCGTGGAGAGGGGAGGCCGAGTCAGCCGGGCGCTTGGTCCAGGCCCCGGGAAATCCACATGACGACGAGCGGGTGGTAGGTTGCCTTCGCCCGCTCGAACATCTCCCGGGCCAGCGACAGGTCCTCGCCGTTTTCGGCAAGGGCCTGGTAGACAGGCGCGATCAGACGGCCGCGACCGAAGCGATTCAGATGCGCCTCGAGGTGCGGGTATGCCGGCGTGTATCGGCGCGCGGCAACCTGGATGAACCACGCACGCGCGATCTCGGCGTTCCGGGTTTCGCTGAACGCGTGCACGGCGTCCAGGTCGGCGAGCTTTTCGTGCGCCAGGTCCTGCGGCAGGCTGTTGATGAAGTGAATGACCGCCTGGGCGCTCCAGACGTCGATGGGGATGTCCGCCGTTGCCATGGCGCCGCTCGACCAGTCGGCCGACGCCGCAGCCGCGGCATCGAGCGTCGACGATACCGGTACGGGTGCGTCGGCGGGCAGTCCGGGCTCGTAGAGCCAGGGTTCGACGGCGGCGCGCGTCAGCGGCGCACCCTCGGTGTTCAACAGGTCCTGCTCGAGATGAGCAAGAAACGTCTCGGTCGTGACGGTCTGCCACGCAAAGGTCTCGAAGTAGCCGTTGAGGAATTCATCGAACGCCTCGCGGCCGAATGCCGCCTCGAGAGACTCGAGAAACAGCTGGCCTTTGTAGTAGGGAATCATGCCCTGTGAGTCCTCGCCCGCCTCGGGCGTCATGCGCGGCGCGAGCGCCTGCATGTCCTCGGGGACCTGTTCGAAGTTGCCGAGCAGTTCACGATAGCCGAGAACACGCTCTTCGTTTGCCCGCTCGACGTCGTAAATGACCTCCATGAGGCGCGACTCGATGTAGCTCGTCATTCCTTCGTTCAGCCAGATGTCGCGCCAGGTCCTGTTCGACACGAGATTGCCGGACCACGAGTGGGCGAGCTCATGCGCCACTACGGCGACGAGACTGCGATCGCCGGCAAGCAGGCTCGGCGTCAGGAACGACAGGCGCGGGTTTTCCATGCCGCCGTACGGGAAGCTCGGTGGCAGCACGAGCAGATCGTATCGCCCCCACTCGTAAGGTCCGAACATCGATTCCGCCGTCTCGAGCATCGCTTGTGTGTCGGCGAACTCGTAGACCGATTCATCGAGCAGTTCGGGCTCGGTATAGATGCCCGTATCTTCCCCCAACGGGGCGAAATAGAAATTCCCGACCGCGATGGCGAGCAGGTACGAGGGGATCGGCTGCGGCATTTCGAAGCGGTATTCGCCCGTGCGTGCGGCCAGCGGGTCGTTGTCCGCACTCATGACCGCGAGCAGGTTCCGCGGTGTGCGGATCGTTGCTTCGTAGGTGATTCGAAGTGCCGGCGTATCCTGCAATGGAACCCAGCTGCGCGCGTGAATCGACTGCGACTGGGAAAACACCATCGGTTGCTTGCCGCCGGCAGTCAGTTCGGGCGGCAGCCACTGCAATGCCGTCGACTCCGGGCTGGTCGCGTATTCGAGCACGAGGACAAACGACTCGCCGGCTTCCGGAGGCAGCGTGACGATCAGCGGCGTCCCGAGCAGTTCGTCGGTTTCACCGAATCGGAACCGGGCAGGCGCCGAGTTCTTGTCCACCAGTACCGCGGCGCTGGCGACGTCGAGGTCACGCGAATCGAGTATGACCTCGGTCGCTGTCTCATCGAGCCGGCGCATCGTGAGCATTGCGTACCCGCGAAACTCCCGTTTTTGGAAGTCGACATCGAGATCGAGCTCAAGATGATCGGTGACGAACCGTTCCGTATTGGCAAACGTGAAGTAGTCGCGCGCAGGATCGTAGTCGTCGAACTCCGGCGCATCCTTCGAACAGGCGGACAGTGAAAGCATCGCTAATGCGAAAAGCAGGGTCTTTCGAATCATCAAAGCCTCGATGGGGTACCGCGGAGCCGGGATTCTAATACAAGGCGCGCGGGAATGTTGCGGTGCGTGTAGACTCCCGGCATGCGCGCACTGGTATGCAGGGAATACGGGCCGCCGGAGAGCCACGAGATCGTCGACTGGGACGATCCCGTGCCCGGTGACAATGACATTGCCTTCGACGTCAAGGCGGCGGCACTCAACTTCGCCGACATACTGTCGATGGCGGGACGCTACCAGGTCAAGGCGCCGCTGCCGTTCATTGCCGGCAATGAGGCGGCGGGCGTCGTCACTGCGGTGGGCCGCAACGTCACTCGCTTCGAGCCCGGCGATCGCATTATCGGTGCACTACGCGGCGGAGGTTTCGCGGAGAAGTCGGTAGTTACGGAGGCCGCGGCGCTGGCCGTCCCCGCAGACCTCGGATTCGAGCAAGCCGCCGCTTATTCGGTGGCCTACGGCACGGGGTACCACGCTCTGAAACAAAATGCCCGGCTGCGTGCCGGAGAGTCCGTTCTCGTGCTCGGCGCCGCCGGGGGCGTCGGCTATGCGGCGGTGGAACTGGCCAGGGCAATGGGAGCGACCGTCATCGCTGCGGCGAGCACCAAGGAGAAGCTGGACTTTGCCGCAGAGGCCGGCGCGAACGAATTCATCGACTACTCTAGCCGGCCGCTCAAGGATGCGGTCAGGGAAATGACCGAAGGTCGCGGCGTCGACGTCGTTTACGACCCGGTCGGTGGCGAGCTCGCCGAACAGGCGTTGCGCGCGATGGCATGGCATGGACGTTTCGTGGTCGTTGGCTTTGCGGGAGGCACGATCCAGAAGTTTCCCGCCAACCTGGCTCTGCTCAAGGAAGCAAGTATCGTCGGTACCTGGTTCGGCACCTGGGCCGAACGCCATCCGAGCGAAATGCGCGACAACTTCGAAGAGCTGGCAGACATGGTCACGGCCGGAACGATTCGCCCGCGACGGCCGACGACGTTTGCGTTCGACGATTACGCGGAGGCGTTTCGCGCGATCGCGGAACGGCGCGTACTCGGCAAGGTCGCTCTCCAGATGGCGTGATGCGCAAATCGTCGACTCGACTCGTACCGCTGATCCTGTTACTGGCAAGCGCTCTGGTCCTCGGCCATCCCGAGGACGAACTGTGCGTGCCCGGCGAGGGCGGCATGGATCCCGAGCTCTGTGCCCTGCTCGCAGAGATGAACAGCTCGGAAGGTGCCTACGACCAGACCGGCAGTTCGCCGCTTCTCGACGAATTCGGCGAGCGCCGTGGCTTCTTCGAGACCGCAGGCCTGTATGTCAAGATCGGGATCGGCCACATTCTGCCCGACGGCACGGATCACATTCTGTTCGTTCTCGCGATCTTCTTCGCCTCGACGCGCATCAAGGCGCTCATATGGCAGATCTCGGCATTCACGGTCGCTCACACGGCGACACTCGGACTCGCAGCTGCCGGCGTCATATCGCCCTCGGCCGCCGTCGTGGAACCGCTGATCGCGTTCACGATCGCGTTCGTAGCGATCGAGAACCTCGTCTTCAAGGACATGACGAAGTGGCGGCCGCTGGTCGTGTTCGGCTTCGGCCTGATACACGGCCTCGGCTTCGCGGGATTCTTCGGCGAACTCGGGCTGCCGCCGGGCCAGTTCTGGAGTGCACTGATCGGCTTCAACGTCGGCGTCGAGATCGGCCAGCTTTCCGTCGTACTGGCCGCCGCATTGCTGGGTGTGTACATCCGGCGGCGGCTCGACGACCCCGATGGTACGGCGCGCTACCGCCAGTTCATCGCCCGACCCGCCTCACTGCTCATCGGCCTCACAGGGCTCTGGTGGGGCGTCACCCGCCTCTTGTAGGGGACAGTGACCCCCCAATACCGGGGACAGTGACCATGTTTTAAGTGGTTGTTTCTTATCGAACGCCCGCGCGGATTCTCCCGAATCGCGGTGACTGTCCCAACGCAAACATGGTCACTGTCCCAAACGTGTCGAACGCGTTTAGGTGCCGCTGGTTTCCTCGACCGCGAATCCGCGGCCCTCGAGCAGCGGCTCGATGCTTGGATCCTGGCCGCGGAAGTTACGGTACAGCTCATCAGCCTCGCGCAGACCGCCGGCCTCGTACACCCACTTCTTCAGGCGTGCGGCAATTTCCGGATCCCAGATGTTCTCGGCTTGCTTGAAGGCAGCAAAGCCGTCGGCATCGAGGATCTCAGACCACAGGTAGGCGTAGTATCCGGCCGAGTAACCGCCGGCAAAGATGTGGCTGAAGTACTGCGAGCGGTAGCGGGGTTCGATCTCGTCGATCAACCCGTACTTCGCGAGGACCTGCTTCTCGAACGTTCGCGCGTCCGTGATCTTTGCGGCTTCCTCGGAGCTCAGCATGTGCCAGCTCAGGTCCAGCAACGATGCCGCGATGTACTCGGTTGTCGCGAAGCCCTGGTTGTGATTGCCGGCCGCCAGCAAGCGCTCGACCAGGTCGTCGGGAATGACTTCGCCGGTCTCGTAGTGCCGCGCGTACATTTCCAGCATTTCGGGCTGCGAAACCCAGTGTTCCAATATCTGCGCAGGAAACTCGGTGTAGTCGCGCGGGCCGTCGACACCCGAGAACATCGGGTAGTCGATCTTGGTCATGATGCCGTGCAGTCCGTGGCCGAACTCGTGGAACAGTGTTTCAACGTCGCTGAAACGCATCAGCGTCGGCTCCCCCTCCGGCGGGGTCGGCAGGTTCAGATTATTCGTAACCAGCGGCCGAATACTGTTGCCGTCGATATTCGACGTGCCGCGGTACGAACTCATCCAGGCGCCGCCTCGCTTCGAGTCACGTGCATACATATCGGTCATGAACAGTCCGAGATGATTGCCTTCGGCATCCTTCACGTCGAACGACACGACGACCGGGTTCCAGCCCTCGACGTCGACTTCTTCGAACGTCACGCCGAACAGCCGCGTTGCCATTTCGAACGCGCCGGCAAGGGCGTTTTCGAGTTCGAAGTACGGTTTGATCTCGTTCTCGTCGATATCGAACTTCGCCTTGCGAACCTTCTCGGAGTAGTGCCACCAGTCATGCGCGGCGAACGTGACCTCGTCGCCGATCATGGCCTGCATTTCGGCGCGCTCTTCCTTCGCACGCTCGAGTCCCGGCCGCCACACGCGCAGGAGGAAGTCCTCGGCGCCCTGCGGCGTTTTCGCCATGTTGTACTCGAGGATGTAGTGCGCATGCGACTCGTAGCCCATCAACTCGGCACGCTCCGCTCGCAACTGGGCGATCTGGATCGCAAGCGGACCGTTGTCGCGTTCGCCTGCAGACGCACGCAGGCGATAACCGTTGAACAGCTTCTCGCGCAATTCGCGGTTCTCGGACTGTGTCATGAACGACTCGAAGGACGAACGATTCAGACCGACCACCCAGGCCTCTTTTTCCTCGTCCCAGATTGCGCCCTTGAAGTCGTCGCTCAGGCCGGCGATTTCCTCATCGGTCTTCAGTTCCAGCGTGAACCCCTTGGTCTCCAGCAGCAGGTTCTGTGCGTATTTCGTCGTCAGGCCCGAGATCTCGGCATTGATGTCGGAGATCCGTTGTTTTACGTCGGGAGGCAGTGCCGCACCAGCCCTTACGAATGCGCGGTGGCGCAATTCGAGCAGGCGCGTATCCTGCTCGTCGAGGCCCAGGCTATCGCGCTGATCATAGACAGCCTTGATGCGTTGCCAGAGCGCGTCGTTCATGACGATAGCGTCGTACTCACGCGTCAGCATCGGCCAGATTTCGGACTCGAGCTCGCGCAACGTGTCGTTGGTCTCGGTGTTCGTGATATTGCCGAACGTGTAGCTCACCTTGTCGAGCAGGTCGCCCGCTAGCTCGAGCGCCACGATCGTGTTCTCGAAGGTTGGTGCTTCCGCGCTGTTCGCAATGACGTCGATCTCGGCCCGCAGCTCGAGTACACCCTTCTTGATCGCCGGCATGAAATGATCGTCGGCAATCGCCGCGAAAGGCGGTACACCGTACGGCGTATCCCACTCGTCGAGGAACGGATTGCCCTCGAGCTCCGCGTCGGTCACGGCGATCTCGTCGGTGGCCGCCTCTTCGGCGGCGTCCGCGGCGGTTTCTTCCTGCTCTGCTCCGCCGCAGGCGGCGAGCATCATCGCGATAAACCAAACACTAATCAACCTACTGAATTTCATAATGATTTTCCCACTCAACTATTGGTCGTCTCTGCCCGCGAGGGCGTCCCGGCCCCCGGTCAGGGCGGCTATTGTACAGCGTCTCGAACAGCGAAACCCGGTTGCAACGGGTTCTCGGTAAGCGCGTATGTATGTAGAGTCCGATTCGGGTATAAAAGGTTCACAACGTCAGATGCCTGGCCGCGCTCACCCGGCCAGGGTTCGCTTAGGATCAGGCATGTCTTCAGAATCTGCTCGACCGATCAATCCGGTACCGGAGGAATTTGCCGGCGACTCACTCTCCCGGAACCTCAAACGAGCGTTCCATGCTACTCGTCCGAAATTCTTCCCCGCATCCGTACTCCCCGTTGTCGTCGGCACGGCCTGGGGCGCGATGTCGTCAGGCACGTTCAGCCTGTACGTATTCCTGCTGGCGCTCGTCGCAACGGTCTGCGTCCACGCGGCCAGCAACGTGCTCAACGATGTGGGTGACGAGTCGATCGGTACCGACCGTCGCAACGAACAGCGCATCTACCCGTACACCGGCGGCTCGCGTTTCATCCAGACCGGCATCCTTTCCCAGGCGAGCATGGCTCGTCTCGGCATCTCGCTGCTGGTGGTTGCCGCCGCGGCCGGACTGCTGCTGTTCCTCGAGCGAGGCCCGATGGTCATCACGTTCGGCATCATCGGAATCCTGCTCGGCGTGTTCTACTCTCTGGGTCCCGTGAAGCTCAGCGCGCTGGGCCTCGGTGAGACGGCGGTAGCCATCGCGTTCGGCATATTGCCGGTCACCGGTGCGGCGTGGTTGCAGGGCGCGGACATCGCTCCGCCGCTGATCGTCTTCGCGGTTCCCGTCAGCCTCTGGGTGGCCGCCATCCTGCTGATCAATGAAGTGCCCGACATGGAAGCGGACGGCGCATCCGGCAAGAACACCCTGCCCGTGCGCCTGGGACTTGGAGCGACGGCCAGCCTGTACTTCCTGCTGCACGTGACGGCCGTCGGCGCGATCGGCTGGCTCACTTACGCCGGTGAACTACCGCTGCTGGCGCCGCTCGTACCGCTGGGCCTGCTTGCGCTCGGCTGGAAGTCGGCCAACGGCATTCGCGGTGGCATGGATGACCGGGAAGCGATGACGAAAGCGATAGAGGGCACGCTGGGGATTCACACGATCGGCTGCATCTGGATTGCCGGGTGCGCATTGTTTGCCCTGTGGTTCTGAGTAACGACGAAGTTTATGCACATCAAAATCAAGAAAGGCCTGAACGTACCGTTGGCCGGTTCGCCCGAGCAGCGGATTTCCGCAGGCCCTGACATCTCGTCTGTCGCACTGCTGGGTCCCGACACGCACGACCTCAAACCGCGCATGCTGGTTCGGGAGGGCGATCGCGTCCGGCTGGGCCAGCCGCTCTATGCCGACAAAGCCAATCCCGGTATCAATTTCACGTCACCGGGCTGCGGCACCGTCACACGCGTGAATCGCGGCGAACGGCGTATCCTGCAATCCGTCGTGATCGACCTCGATGGGGACGAGGCGGTGGAATTCCCCCACGTCTCGCCAGGCGGGCTCGTTGACCTCGACGCCGACAAGGTTCGCGAGACACTGCTTGCGTCCGGCCTCTGGACGGCTTTCCGCACGCGGCCTTTCAGCAAGATACCGGCGGCGGAGTCCTCGCCGCACGCGATCTTCGTGACGGCGATCGACACCAATCCGCTGGCCGCGGACCCCGGCGTCGTCATCAACGACGATCCCGACGCCTTCGCGCTGGGCCTGTCGCTCGTGCAGAAACTCGTGACCGGCCCTGTCTACATATGCACCGCCGACAACGTCAATATCGACTGCCCAAACGACCCGCCGTTCCGGCACGCCGTATTCCAGGGCCCGCATCCCGCAGGCCTGCCCGGCACGCACATCCATTTCCTCGAACCGGTCAGTGAATCGAAGACGGTATGGCACATCGGTTACCAGGACGTCATGGCAATGGCACGCCTGTTCACGACCGGACGTCTGCCCACCGAACGCGTCGTTGCTGTCGGCGGGCCGATGATCGAATCGCCGCGCCTTGTCAGGACCCGCCTTGGCGCCAACACCAGTGAGCTGATCGAAGATTCGTTGCGGCCGGGCGACGTTCGCGTCATCTCCGGATCGGTATTGAGCGGCCACCGCGCCTCGGGCTGGGCGCGCTATCTCGGGCGCTACCACAACCAGGTCGCAGTACTGCAGGAGGGCAATCCGCGCGAGTTCCTGTCCTTTATTCGACCCGGCTCCGGCAAGTTCTCGTCCGCGCGGGCGTTCGTCGGCAAGCTCTCCGGCAGGAGCTACCGGTTTACGACGTCGCAAAACGGCAGCCCGCGCGCCATGGTGTCGATCGGCAGTTTCGAACAGGTGGTACCGCTCGACATCCTGCCGACGCCGCTGCTCAAGGCCCTGCTCGTTCGTGATACGGACGGAGCGCGCGACCTCGGCTGCCTGGAACTCGACGAGGAAGATCTCGCGCTGTGCTCATTCGTCTGCAACGGCAAGTATGAATACGGTCCACATTTGAGAGAGAACCTTCATGAGATCGAGGTGAACGGCTGATGAAACCTCTACGCGCTTTCCTCGACAAGGTCGAACCTCTCTTCACGCCGGGCGGCCGCTTCGAGAAGCTGTACGCGCTGTTCGAGGCCGTCGACACGTTCTTCTATTCGCCGCCCGATCTCGCGCGAGGTTCACCGCACATCCGCGACGCACTCGACCTCAAGCGCGTCATGATCCTCGTCGTAATCGCGGGAATACCGGTCGCGCTGATGGGCATGTGGAATACGGGCTACCAGGCCAACATGGCCATGCAATCGCTCGGCGTCGCGGGCATCGAGGGCTGGCGCGGCACGTTGTTGCCGATGCTCGGCGCGGGTTACGACCCGCAAAACATCTACGATTGCCTGCTGCACGGGGCCGTCTACTTCATTCCGATCTATGTCGTGACGATGGTCGTCGGCCTGGCCTGGGAGGTTCTGTTTGCCGGTGTCCGCAACCACGAGGTCAATGAAGGCTTCTTCGTCACGGGATGGCTCTTCGCGCTGATCGTGCCGGCCACGATTCCGCTCTGGCAGGTTGCCGTGGGGATCACGTTCGGCGTCATCATCGGCAAGGAAGTGTTCGGCGGCACGGGCAAGAACTTCCTCAACGTGGCGCTGGTCGCGCGGGCCTTTCTGTACTTCGCGTACCCGGCACAGATTTCGGGCGATGCCGTGTGGACGCCGGTCGACGGTTTCACCGGCGCCACCGCGCTTGGCGTCAGTGCGCTCGAAGGCATGCAGGGCATTGCCGATATGGGCCTGACCTGGACGCAGGCCTTCATCGGCCAGATGCAGGGCTCGATCGGCGAGACGTCGGCGGCCGCCTGCCTGATCGGCGGCGCGTTCCTCGTCTACACGGGCATCGCGTCATGGCGCATCATCGTCGCCGTGTTCGCCGGCCTGATCATCCCGACCGTATTGTTCGGTAGCGCCGAGAGCAGCAACCCGATGCTGTCGATGCCCTGGCACTGGCACGTCGTGGTCGGCGGTTTTGCGTTCGGCGCCGTCTTCATGGCAACGGACCCGGTCAGCGCGGCGCAGACCAATGCCGGCAAATGGGTATTCGGCCTGCTGATCGGCTTCCTGACCTGGCTGATTCGGGTCATCAATCCGGCGTTTCCGGAAGGCATCATGCTCGCCATCCTGTTCGCCAACGTCTTCGCGCCGGTGATCGATCATTTTGTCGTGCGAGCCAACGTAAAACGGAGGCTGAAACGCAATGCCTAAAGAATTCGACCGTGACAGCATCTCGAATACGCTGATCGTCGCAATCGGCCTGAGCCTCGTCTGCTCGGTCATCGTGTCCGGTGCCGCCATCGCGCTGAAACCGATACAGCAATCGAACGAGGAGCTTTTCCGAAAACAGATCATTCTCGAAGTCGCCGGCCTGATGGAGCCCGGTGCGGACGTGAGAACCCTGTTCGAGTCGATCGAGGAACGTGTCGTCGATCTCGAGTCCGGCAACTACGCGGAAGACGTCGATACAGCGGAGATGGTCGCCATTCCGGACGAACTCGATCTCGCCGGCATCGGCGAACGCGCTCGCTACATTCCTGTCTATCACGTCATGAAAAACGGCGAACTCGACCAGCTGATCCTGCCCGTCTACGGCAAGGGTCTCTGGTCGACGCTCTACGGCTACCTGTCCGTCGCGCCCGACGGCAACGCAACGCGCGGCTTGCAGTTCTACGCACACGGCGAAACGCCCGGGCTTGGCGATCAGATGGACAAAGAAGACTGGCGCGCGCAGTGGGACAGCAAGGAACTCTACGGTGACGGCGATCAGCCCCAGGTACGGGTCATCAAGGGACTCGTTCCGGACGGTATCGACGGCGGCGAACACATGATCGACGGCATGTCCGGCGCCACGCTCACCGGTAACGGCATCACCGGTCTCCTGCAGTACTGGACCGGTGCGCACGGTTTCGGCCCCTACCTGAACAACTTTCGTGAGAACAGCTGACGATGAGTGAATCCCGCAAAGTCCTGATCGACCCGCTTGTCGATAACAACCCGATTACGCTGCAGATGCTCGGCATCTGCTCGGCACTCGCAGTTACGACCTCGTTGTTGCCCGCGTTGCTGATGTGTCTCGCGCTGACGAGCGTTGCGGCGCTTGCGGGCGCTGCAATCAGCGCGCTGCGCCATCGCATTCCGAACAACATTCGCATCATCGTGCACATGACGATCATTGCGTCACTGGTCATTCTCGTCGACCAGCTGCTCAAGGCGTTTGCGTTCGAGACGAGCAAACAGCTGTCGGTATTCGTAGGCCTGATCATCACGAATTGTATCGTGCTAGGCCGCGCCGAAGCCTTTGCGATGAAGAACGGCGTAGCCTTGAGTTTCATCGACGGGCTTGGCAACGGCCTCGGCTACAGCGTCATCCTCATCGCCGTAGCGTCGCTGCGTGAGTTGTTCGGCGCGGGCACGCTGCTCGGTTATCCGATCCTCGAGACCGTTGCGAACGGCGGCTGGTACGAGCCGAACGGACTGATGCTGTTGCCGCCCAGCGCGTTCTTCATCATCGGCCTGTTGATCTGGGGCATCCGGACGTGGCGCAAGCAACAGGTCGAGAAGCCCGAATACCAGATCCATGCCGTGCACCGGACGGAGGTCTTCTAGATGGACGCCTACGTCAGCCTCTTCATCCAGTCCGCTTTCGTCGAGAACCTGGCGCTCGCCTTCTTTCTCGGCATGTGCACGTTCCTGGCCGTATCGAAGCGCGTGGAGACGGCAATCGGCCTCGGCCTCGCCGTCATCGCGATCCAGGTCATCACGGTTCCCGTCAATTACCTGATCTATACGTTCCTGCTCGCCGACGGCGCGCTCGCCTGGGCCGGCATGCCGAATCTCGACCTGAGTTTCCTGGGCCTCGTCTCCTATATCGGCGTAATCGCGGCGCTGGTACAGATTCTCGAGATGACACTCGACAAGTTCTTCCCGAAGCTCTACAACGCGCTCGGAATTTTCCTGCCGCTGATCACCGTCAATTGCGCGATCCTCGGCGGCACGTTGTTCATGGTCGAGCGCCAGTACGATTTCGCGGAATCGGTCGTATTCGGGGTCGGCAGCGGCTCGGGCTGGGCAATCGCGCTGATCGCGCTGGCCGGCATCCGCGAGAAGCTCAAGTACTCGGACGTTCCGGACGGCCTGCAGGGACTCGGCATCGCATTCATCATCGTCGGCCTCATGTCGCTCAGCTTCATGGGCTTTTCGGGTATCTAACGTGCACGTCGAATCATCCATTTTTCAGGAAGTGCTGCTGGGCGTCGGTCTGTTCACGACCGTCGTCCTGTTGCTGGTCTTCGTCATTCTCATAGCCCGCTCGCGACTGGTTGCGACCGGCACCGTCAAGGTCATCGTCAACGACGAACGGGAGATCGCGGTACCGGTCGGCAGCAAGCTGCTGCAGGGGCTCGCCGACGCCGAGCTGTTCGTGCCGTCCGCCTGTGGCGGCGGCGGCACCTGCGCCCAATGCCGCGTGCGCGTGCTATCGGGCGGTGGCGCAATCCTGCCTACAGAAACTTCGCTTATCAACAAGCGCGATGCGGCCGATCACTATCGCCTCGCGTGCCAGGTGGCGGTCAAGCAGGACATGTCGGTGCAGGTCGCCGACGAGGTATTCGGCGTCAAACGGTATGAGACGACGGTCGTCTCCAACCGCAATGTAGCGACCTTCATCAAGGAGCTCGTCGTCGCACTGCCCGAGGGCGAAGAACTCGATTTCCGCGCCGGCGGCTACATCCAGATCGAATGCCCGCCGCACGATCTCAAATACACGGACTTCGACATCGAAGAGGAATTCCGCGACGAATGGGACAAGTACAACCTCTGGCGCTACGAGTCGCACGTCAATAGCGTCGAGATGCGCGCATACTCCATGGCCAGCTACCCGGAAGAACGCACGGTCATCAAGCTCAACGTCCGCATCGCGACGCCGCCACCGGGCGCCGACGATTCGGTCCCGCCGGGCATCATGTCCTCGTACATCTTCAACCTGAAGCCCGGTGACAAAGCGATCATCTCCGGACCGTTCGGCGAGTTCTTCGCCAAGGACACGGACAACGAAATGGTATTCATCGGCGGCGGCGCCGGCATGGCTCCCATGCGTTCGCATATCTTCGACCAGCTCAAGCGCAAACACAGCAAGCGCAAGATGTCGTTCTGGTACGGGGCTCGCAGCCTGCGCGAGATGTTCTACGCGGAAGAATTCGATGAGCTGGCCGAAAAGAACGACAACTTCGAGTGGCACCTGGCCCTGTCCGAACCGCAACCCGAAGACAACTGGACCGGTCTGACCGGCTTCATTCACCAGGTGCTCTACGACGAGTACCTGAGCAAGCACGAGGCCCCTGAGGACTGCGAGTACTACCTCTGCGGACCGCCGATGATGAACACGGCGGTAATCAAGATGCTCGACAGCCTCGGCGTCCAGGCAGAGAACATCATGCTGGACGACTTTGGCGGTTAGGGTTTCTTGATGCTGCGTGCCCTGTGCCTGTTTTGTGTCGTGGTGCTTGCGTCCTGCGGCAGTGGCCGCCTGCCGCAGCTCGAGCTTACGGGCTCGGCGCTCGGCACCACGTTCAAGGTCGCCATCGTCGACGCACCCGGAACACTCGACGAAAACAGGCTCGAGACGGAGGTCGTCGCGACGCTTGCGACCGTCGACGACCT
>JANQGP010000119.1 GCA_028277265.1 Woeseiaceae bacterium
TATACTCGCTGTTCCGAGGTGATCCATGAAATACATCGTTTACGTGCTGCTTGCCGCCATCGTTGCCAGTCTCGGCACCGGGCTCTATTACCTGCGCCGTGACAGCGGCGATTCGGCCAAGATGTTGCGTGCCCTGCAGGTTCGCGTGGCGTTGTCCGCCGTGCTGATCCTCTTTCTCGTCGTCGCGTATTTCTCAGGCTGGATCACCGCGCCGGCCCGATGACATAGAGAGGGGGAGAAAACATGGTCACCGTCCCCCTCTCTATTCATTACATCCAGTAGACGAAGACGTAAAGGCCGATCCAGACGACGTCGACGAAGTGCCAGTACCACGCGACGGCCTCGAAGGCGAAATGGTTCTCCGGCGTGAAGTGCCCCTTGACCACACGCAGGAAAATGATCAAGAGCATGATCGCACCGATGGTCACGTGCAAACCGTGGAATCCGGTCAGCATGAAGAACGTCGAACCGTAGATGCCGGACGTCATCTTCAGATTCAGGTCCTGGTAAGCGTGGATGTACTCGTAGCCCTGGACGAAAATGAAGATGAAACCGAGCAGGAACGTGGCGGCGAGGAACACGGCAAGCTGGGTTCTCTTGCCCGCGATCAGCGCATGATGCGCGATCGTTACGGTAATCGATGACGTCAGCAGCAGCGCGGTGTTGATCAGCGGCAGGCCGGTCGCCGGAATGGTATCGTACTCGCCACCGACATTCGCCGGCCCGTTGCTCGGCCAGGTGCTCTCGTAGCCTTCCCAGAGCAGCAGATTCGTGAAAAAGTTGTTGCTGTCACCGCCCAGCCAGGGAATCGACATGTTGCGGGCGTAGAACAGGGCACCGAAGAACGCGGCAAAGAACATGACTTCGGAGAAGATGAACCAGGCCATGCCCTGCCGGAACGACCGGTCTACCTGCTCGTTGTAGATCCCGGACTGACTCTCGTTGATGACTTCCCGGAACCATCCCGTGATCATGAAGACGATGACGGCGATGCCCGCAAGCATGATGTAGAAGCCCGGCTCGGCGCCGTTCAACCAGGCCGATACGCCGACCATCATGAACAGGAGGCCGACCGAGCCGACAGCCGGCCAATGGCTGCCATGCGGCACGTAATAATGTTCGTCAGTGTGTGTAGCCATGGTATTTCTCGGCAACGATTTCGTTGCTAGTTGTTCGACGCCATGCTCGTGGTGTCATAGAAGGTATATCCCAGCGTAATCGTGTCGACGTACTCCGGAATGTCCGGATCGACGATGAACTGGAGCGGCATCGCTTTCTCTTCGCTGGCCAGAAACTCCTGGCTGTTGAAGCAGAAGCACTCGATCTTCACGAAGTTCTCGGCGGCGGCCGGCGGTGCAACGCTCGGAACCGCATGGGCAACCTTGTCGCTCTCGGTCATGTTCGTTGCCGTGAACGTCGCGAAGTACATCTTGCCCGGGTTGACCGTCATGCTGTCACGGTCGGCCACGAACTCGAACGGCGCATAGGAGTTGACCGTGGTCATGAACTCCACGCGGATTTCACGGGTCGGGTCGGGGGCTTCCTCGACGACAACTGCCTCGGTGTTCGTGCGGCCACCGAAGCCGGTGATTTCGCAGAAGACCTCGTAGAGCGGCACGAGCGCGTAACCGAACGCGAACGAGCCCGCGACGATCGTGAGCAGGCCGAAGATCAGGCTGCGATGAGACTCTTTCCGTGGCTCACTCATATCAGGCCCGCACGACGCCGATGGCGATAAAGCCGAGGTAAACCAGAAGCGCCAGCGTAACGAACACGATCGTCGTGCGGCGAATCCGGCGTTTTCGAAGATTCTCTTCCATGCCTTAGTCGAACGACTCGACGGCGATGCGATGCTTCGGCGGCGTCGTGAACGTGTGCCACGGCGCCGGCGACGGCACGGTCCACTCGAGGCCGTGCGCGCCTTCCCAGACGCGATCGTCGGCTTCGACGCCCTTCTTCGCGGTCAGGAGGACCAGCACGAAGATCAGCTGCGACAGGCCGAAGCCGAACGCGCCGATACTCGCGATGAGGTTGAAGTCGGCGAACTGGGTCGAATAGTCGGGGATGCGGCGCGGCATGCCGGCCAGCCCCAGGAAGTGCATCGGGAAGAACGTGATGTTGACGAAGATCGTCGATGTCCAGAAATGAATCTTGCCGAGCGTCTCGTTGTAATAGTAGCCGGTCCACTTCGGCAACCAGTAGTAGGCGCCGGCCATGATGGCGAACACGGAGCCCGGCACGAGCACGTAATGGAAGTGCGCCACGACGAAATAGGTGTCGTGGTACTGCACGTCCGCCGGCGCGATCGCGAGCATCAGACCCGAAAATCCGCCGATCGTGAACAGGAACACGAACGCGAGCGAGAACAGCATCGGCGTCTCGAACGTCATCGCGCCGCGCCACATCGTGGCAACCCAGTTGAAGACCTTCACGCCCGTGGGGACGGCGATCAGCATTGTCGCGAACATGAAGAACAACTGGCCGGTCAGCGGCATGCCGACCGTGAACATGTGATGCGCCCACACGATGAACGACAGGAAAGCGATGGAGGACGCGGCATACACCATCGAGTCATGGCCGAACAGCTTCTTGCGCGAGAACGTCGGGATGATCTCCGAGACCACGCCGAAGGCGGGCAGGATCATGATGTAGACCTCGGGGTGGCCGAAGAACCAGAAGATGTGCTGGAACATGACGGGGTCGCCGCCGCCGGCCGCGAGGAAGAAGCTCGTGCCGAAGAACTGGTCGGTCAACAGCATCGTCACGGCGCCGGCCAGTACCGGCATGACCGCGATCAGCAGGTAGGCCGTGATCAGCCAGGTCCAGGTGAACATCGGCATCTTGAGGAGCGTCATGTCCGGCGCGCGCATGTTGATGATCGTGACGACGACGTTGATCGCGCCCATGATCGAACTCAGGCCCATCAGGTGCACCGCGAAGATCAGGAACGGGAAGGCGTCGCCGGTCTGCAGTATGAGCGGCGGATACATCGTCCAGCCGCCGGCCGGGGCTCCGCCCGGCATGAAGAGGGTCGACAACAGGATGCTGAACGCGACGGGCAGGATCCAGAACGACCAGTTGTTCATGCGCGGCAGCGCCATGTCCGGCGCCCCGATCTGCAGCGGGATCATCCAGTTGGCGAGGCCGACGAACGCCGGCATGATGGCGCCGAAGACCATGATCAGCGCATGCATGGTCGTCATGGAGTTGAAGAAATGGGGGTCACGGAACTGCAGGCCCGGAATCGCGAGCTCGGCGCGGATGTACATGGCCATCGCGCCGCCGATGAAGAACATGACGAGGCTGAAGATAAGGTACATCGTCCCGATGTCCTTATGGTTCGTCGAGAACAGCCAGCGCTTGAAACCCTTCTCCGGGCCGTGATCTTCGTGGGCGTCGTGGTCCGAGGCGTGACCGTCTACGGTTGTCGTTGTCATTCCTTGTCTACTCCGGATCTCTACTGGGCGCTGGCGAACTTCGTGTCGCCGTCCTGGCGGGTATCGATCCAGGCCCGGTAGGCGTCAGGTTCGACAACTTCGACAACGACCGGCATGTAGCCGTGATCCTTGCCGCACAACTCCGTGCATTGGCCGCGATACGTGCCGACTTCCTCGGCCTGGAACCAGGTCTCGTTGACGATGCCCGGCACGGCGTCCTTCTTGATCGCAAGCTCGGGCACCCACCACGAGTGGATGACGTCGTTCGACGTCAGCAGCAGGCGAACCTTCGCGCCTTTCGGGACCACGACGGGGTTGTCGACCTCGAGCAGGTAGTTTTCGACGCTGTACACGTCGACACCGGAGTTCGGCAGGCGCGCCTCGAGACTCGGGCGGGCGAGGGACGAGTAGAATGCAATGTCCTCGTCCTGGTAGCGGTAATGCCATTTCCACTGGTAACCGGTAACGACGATGGAAAGGTCCGGGTTACGCGAGTCCTCGGCCTTGATCATCGTCTCGGCGGCCGGCACGGCCATGATCAGGAGGATTACACAGGGAATGGCCGTCCAGGTGACCTCAGCGAACGTGCTGTGAGAGAACTTGGCCGGTTCGACGCCCTTCGACTTACGGTGCGCGAAGAGTGAGTAGATCATCACGCCGAAGACGACGATACCGATGGCAACGCACCACCAGAACACCATCATGTGAAGATCGTAGGTTTCCTTGGAGAGTTCGGTGACGCCCTTGGGCATGTTGAGCGCCCAATCGGCGTTCGCCGTGCTGGCCGCAACGAGGCCGAGCGCGCTGAGAAACGCTTTTCGTATCATTAGTTGTCCACCCTGCAACCGCCGAAACGATCGCAAACATTGCAAAATCCGAATGTGACGAAATCTGGATTTGCCAGTGAGCGCCCCGATGATTCCGGGATTCCGTCGATAGGCCGGTTTGACCATCCTGCTAGTCGAAAGAAGCAACGGCAGTGTACTCAAGTAAAAAGTTCCATGCAATCCTTCTAATGGATATAACCCACGGATTAATCTTTATTTAACAACAGCTTACCGACGGACCGGAATCCGGCTTGCATCAATGCGCCACGCGGCCGGGTCGTTTTTCGGACCGGCGCCCCAGCAGTGACCGTAGACGAGCTCCAGATCGAGGACGATTCCGTTGCCGTCGTCACTCCGCGTCAGCGCCTTCGCCATCTCCTCGAAGCGGGACTTGCCCGTCAGTCCGCGGGCGCGGTCGGCGAGGGTGTTACGCGCCCCGGTGCGGGTCAGATCGGCGAACAACTTGCGGGGATTCTCATACGTTACGTGCAGCCGATCGACGTCGAGCACCGGATCCGCCAGGCCCGCCCGAACCAGGCCGTCCCCGATGTCGTGCATGTCGGCGAAACGATTGACGTGCACGCCGGCATCGACCCCGGCCCAGGCGCGGCCGATTTCGAGCAGGCTGTCCGGCCCCAGTGTTGCGAACGCGAACACCCCGCCCTTTCTCAGGACGCGAGAAACTTCCGCAAACACGCGCCCTGGATCGGGTGTCCAGGGGAGCAGCTGATTGGCAACGACGAGATCGAACGACGCTTCAGCGAGCGGCAGGTGCTCCGCGTCGGCCTGGACAAACGATGCCCGTGACAACCACGACTTGTTGCGACGAGCCTGCTCGAGCATCGCCCGGCTGAGGTCGACGGACACGATATGTGCGCGTCGAAAGCGCTTGCGCATCGCGCGGCCCGTCGATCCGGTGGCCGAGCCGAGATCGAGCACGGTCGCGGGTTTCAGCAGCATCGGTTCGAGACGCGCACACAGCCCGTCGCGTGTGACCGCGTGGACGAAGTCCGCGCTGTCGAAACCGGCGGCCGCGCGGTCGAAGCGCCGCCTTATGTCCCGCCGCCTGAGCATGAGCGAACCGTAGCACGCTTTCCCGCCAAAACGACCGCATATGCAGCTCGCGGGAACGTTAAGCAACGAGCACTCTGGTGCGATGTTGTTTCGCGCCCTGCACGATGCGCTCATGCCGCTCTGTTGCGTGTTCTGCGGCACCCGGTCGATACCGCCCGAGCGCTACATCTGTCGCGATTGCCGCGCGGAGCTGACGGCCGTCGAGTCGCCGCCGCCCTCGCCTTCGTCACCGTTCGTCGACGACGTCGCACCGTTCGCGTGGGCGTTTCCGATCGACGCGGCGGTCAAGGCGCTGAAGTTCCGGCGCAAGCTCTGGTACGCGCCCGCCTTCGCCGAGCTGCTGTGTGAGGCCAGTGACCGTCTGGCCGACGACATCGATGCGATCCTGCCGGTGCCGCTGCATTGGCGCCGCCGCGCGTTCCGTGGATTCAACCAGGCAGAGGAGATCGCCCGGCCTGTGGCGCAGCATCTGGGTGTGCCGCTCGTTCACAACGTCGAACGGCGCAAGGCGACAACGTTCCAGTCAGGACTGAGCGCGCGTCAGCGAGCCCGGAACCTTCGCAGAGCCTTCGTCGTACGAGGCACGTTGCCCTACGTTCACGTACTCATCATCGACGACGTCATCACGACAGGCGTGACGATGAGGCAGGTCGCCGCGGTGCTGAGTGGCGCGGGCGTCGGGCGTCTCAGCGCGCTCGCCGTGGCGCGCGCCTGAGACCGGCGGGCCGCGCCCCGGCCCCTTGATCTAGATCATGGATACCGGCCGGGGCCGGGCGGACCATGACCCTTAACCAGACATGCTCTCCCCAAGAATCACGATGCGATACGACGCTGTTTCGACTGCCGCGGTAGCTGCGCTGGCCATTCTGTCCGCGCCCGACTGTTCGATCGCCGGGGATACGCAGGAAGACGCGCCGTTCGACCGAATCGTCGTGGTGGCCAACAAGGACGAACGTTCGATTCGCGAGATTGCGGCGAACGTGACGGTGCTCTCACGCGCCGACCTCAAGGCCGAGCTCGCGACCGCGCTCGGTGACGTCTTTCGCTACGTGCCGGGCATCGACTACGAGGCGGCCGGCACGCGCTTCGGCACCGAGGGCATCACCATCCGTGGCATTGGCGGCAATCGCGTGGCGATGCTCGTCGACGGCGTCCCGCTCGCCGACCAGTTCGATACCGGCAGTTTCTCCAACGCGACGCGGGACTTCATCGATGCAGGGCTGGTCCAGGGAATCGAGGTACTGCACGGACCCGCCTCGGCGCTGTACGGCAGCTCCGCGATCGGCGGCGTCGTATCGGTGCGCACGCCGGACCCGTCGGACATCGCCCGGCACGGAGCATTCGGCGGTGACGTGCTCGGTACGTGGCGAGGTGCAGACGGCAGCGCGCACGGACAGATACTGACCGCGTTCGGCGACAACTCGCTCGGCATGCTGGCCGGATACAGCCGGCGCGACGGAGAGCAGACCGACTCGGCCGCCGCGCCCGACAGTCCGGACACGCGCGACTACGAACGCGAGACGGCGCTCCTCAAGTTCATCGCCGACGATCGCCATGGCAATACCGTTCGCCTCAATGTCCTGCACCAGGAAAGCCGTACGCTGTCCGACCTGAACTCGATGCTCGGCATCGGGCGCTATCGGTCGACGACCGCGCTCGAGGGCGATGACATTCAGACGCTCGACGTCGTCAGTCTCGCTTACGAATTCGGCTCTCCCGTCGGTCTCGTCGACGCCGGCGTCGTGCGAGCGTATCGGGAACGGGCCGAAACCGGCCAGACGACGCTGGACGAGCGCGGCGCGGCACGAACGCCGGTCTCGATCGATCGCTTCTTCTCGTACGAGCAGGAGATTCGGGGCGTCGAGCTGAACGTCTGGAAGACCGTCGCCGGCGAGCACCTGTCGCACCGCCTCGGTATCGGCATGGAATACCGCGGTCGCAAGACGCGCGAGTTCCGCGACGGATTGTCGACCGATCTCGCGACCGGCGCACGGACCCGCATCCTCCTCGGCGAGATCTTCCCGTTGCGCGATTTCCCGATCAGCGACTCGACGGAGACGGGCGCGTTTATCGAGGACACGATCTCGATCGGAGAACGATGGACGGTCATCGCCTCACTGCGAGCCGATCGTTACGAGCTGAGCCCCGAACCCGACGCGATGTATCTGGCGGACTATCCCGACTATGCACTGGTCAGCCTCGACGAGTCCGACGTATCGCCGAAACTGGGCGTGATCTGCAGCATCACGCCCGCCGTCGATGTGTACATGCAGTACTCGCAGGGCTTCCGTGCACCGCCATACGCCGACGCCAACGTCAGCCTCGACCTGCCGTTCTTCATGTACCGCGCCCTGCCCAATCCGGATCTCACGTCGGAATCGTCAGCGGGTTTCGACGTCGGGCTGCGCTGGCAGGGGACGCAGGCTTCGGCGCGGTTCTCGGTGTTCCGAACGGACTATGACGATTTCATCGAGACGAAGGTCAACGTCGGCGTCGATCCGGTCAGCGGCTACACCGAATTCCAGTCGCTGAATATCGGTGACACATCGATCGAAGGGATCGAGGTCGAGTGGAACCTGCGCTGGGGCGCTCGCGAGCAGTTTGCCGTCGACGGTTCCGCGTACTACGCCCGGGGCGACAACAAGGTCACCGCAGAGCCGCTCAATTCCGTCGGACCCGCACAAGCCGTCGTCGGTTTCGGCTGGTATTCGGCTGACGAAACGCGTGCGCTGCGCCTGAGAGGACGGCTTACCGGTGCCTACGACCGTGTCGACGAGTCTGCCGGGGAACTGTTTCAACCCGCCGGGCACGCCGTGTTCGATCTTTACCTGACACAAGAGCTCGGCAACAACGCCATCGTGCGCGCCGGGCTCCACAACCTCACCGACCGCACGTACTGGAACTGGTCCGACGTGCGCGGCCTGGCGCCCGGTGACCCGATGCTTCCAAACCTCGCACAGGCCGGCCGCTCCGCGTCCATCAGCCTCAACGTGGTGTGGTGAATGTCTTCAAAGTCAGCAATGACAGGGGAGTGAAACAATGAAACGCAAGTCAATCAGCATACTCCTGGCGATTCCCTTGCTGGGGTTGTCTCTCGGAGCCTGCTCGCAGGAACAGGCCGAGTCGCCGGCGACGAGTGACACGGCCGTGCATGGTGCGGAGACCGCGGTAGCGACCGCGGATGAACTCATGGCGAAGGGCAAGAGCGTCTATGACGCCAACTGCTCGGCCTGCCATCAGCCCGATGGCACGGGGCTGACCGGGGCGTTCCCGCCGCTGGCCGGCTCCGACTGGCTCAAGGGGGATCGCAAGAAGGTCCTGGGCGCCGCGATGTTCGGCCTGTCCGGCCCGATCACGGTCAACGGCGTCGAGTACAACGGCGTCATGCCGAGCCTCGGCCATCTGCGCGACGAGGAGCTCGCTGCCGCGCTCACGTACGTATTCGGGTCCTGGGGGAATGACGGCGCCGCCGTCAGCGTGGAAGAAGTCGCGGCGCTACGCGTCGAGCTCGGACAGGAGGACCGCGCAGCCGGCCAGCGCCACCAGGGCGCCACCGAAGGCGAGCTCAAGTACCAGGGCGCGCCGTCCGCGATCTCGCCGGGGGACACGCGCCAGATAATGGCCGCAGGCGGACCGGTCCTGAGCGAAGCGGAATTCGGGACCGCGACGCAGCTCTATTTCGAACGCTGCGCCGGCTGCCATGGCGTGCTTCGCAAGGGTGCCACGGGCAAGGCCCTGACACCTGACATCACGATCGAAAAAGGCACCGACTATCTCAAAGCGCTGATCACATACGGCTCACCGGCCGGGATGCCCAACTGGGGCACCTCGGGCGAAATGACGCCGGAGCAGATCGACATCATGGCGCGCTTCCTCCAGCAGGAACCGCCCGCGCCGCCCGAATTCGGCATGCCGGAGATGAAAGCGACGTGGCAGGTCCTCGTTGCGCCCGAAGACCGGCCGAACTCACCGCAGCACGAGCGCGATATCGAGAACTTCTTCTCGGTCACGCTGCGCGACACCGGCGAGGTTGCGATCATCGACGGTGACACCAAGGAGATCTTCGCGCGGCTGACGACCGGTTACGCCGTGCACATCTCGCGTGTCTCCGCGTCGGGCCGCTACGTGTTCACGATCGGCCGCGATGCGCTGATCAACATGATCGACCTCTACATGGATCCGCCGCAGACCGTGGCGCAAATCAAGGTCGGGCTCGAGGCTCGCTCGGTCGAAACGTCGAAGTACCAAGGCTACGAAGACCGGTACGCGATCGCCGGTTCGTACTGGCCGCCGCAATACGTCATCATGGATGGCGACACGCTCGAGCCGCTGAAGATCGTCTCGACGCGCGGCATGACCGTCGATACGCAGGAATACCATCCGGAACCGCGTGTTGCCGCGATCGTGGCATCGCACGAGCATCCGGACTTCATCGTCAACGTGAAGGAAACCGGACACATCCTGCTGGTGGACTACAGCGATATCGACAACATCGCCGTAACTGACATCGGCGCGGCCAAGTTCCTGCACGACGGCGGCTGGGATCGGTCGAAGCGCTACTTCCTCACGGCCGCCAACCAGTCCGACAAGATCGCCGTCGTCGATTCGAGGGAACGCAAGCTCGTCGCACTGACCGACGTCTACAAGACGCCGCACCCGGGCCGCGGCGCCAACCTCGACGATCCCGAGCACGGGCCCGTCTGGGTGACGTCCGCGCTGGGTAACGCCGACGTCACGTTCCTCGGCACGGATCCGGTCAATCATCCGGACAAGGCCTGGCAGACGGTGCGTGTCGTGCAGGGGATGGGCGGCGGCTCGTTGTTCGTCAAATCGCACCCGGACTCGACCAACCTCTGGGTCGATGCCCCGTTGAACCCGGACGAGTCCATCAGCCAGTCGGTCGCAGTCTTCGATACGACCGACATCGATGCGGGTTTCGTCAAGCTGCCGATCGCCGAATGGGCTAACCTTGGCGAGGGCCCGAAACGCGTGGTTCAGGGTGAGTACAACAAGGCCGGGGACGAGATCTGGTTTTCCGTGTGGTCCGGCAAAGAGCAGGAAAGCGCGATCGTCGTCGTTGACGACAGGACACGCGAACTCAAAGCCGTGATCAAGGACCCGAATCTCATCACGCCGACGGGCAAGTTCAATGTCTATAACACGCTGAATGACATCTATTAAAGGACAAGAACCATGAACCGCTATCTGACCGGGTTCTTGTCGGCGGCGGCGCTGCTTCTTGCGGCGCCGTTCGCGGCTGGCAGCGACAACGACACGTTTGCATCAGCCGTGAAAGCCGGCAAGGCGGGCATCAACGTCCGTGCACGTTACGAGCACGTCGACCAGGACAACGTCCCCGAGAAGGCGGACGCGCTGACCGCGCGCCTGCGCCTCAACTACAAGACCGGTGCGTGGAACGGCTGGTCGGGCTTTGCCGAGTACGACCACGTCTTTCACTTATTGAGCGACTTCAACAGCGGGGCCGGGACGAGCCCCGGCAGGGGCCAGTATCCGGTCGTCGCCGATCCGAAAGGCTCGGATCTGAACCAGCTGTACCTCGGCTACAAGGTGAACGACGACTCGATGTTCCGTTTCGGCCGGCAACGCATTCTTCTCGACAACCAGCGCTTCGTCGGCGGCGTCGGATGGCGCCAGAACGAACAGACTTATGACGGCCTGACGTTCACGACCACGGCGCTGAGCAACACGACGCTGCAGTACAGCTACATCGCCTACGTGCGCCGCATCTTCGGGCAGAGCGTCTCAAGCGGCAAGAACAACGTCGACTCGCACCTGCTGAACGCGCGAATCGGGCTGGCCGATGGCTGGACACTGACGCCGTACTACTACTATATCGATAACCAGGACGTTCCCGCGTTCTCGACCGGCACGGCCGGCGCCCGCCTTGCGGGCGGCTTCAAGGCCGGCGACACCGGCGAAATCAAGCTTGTCGCCGAGTTCGCGACACAATCCGATGCCGCCAACAACCCGGTCAGCTTCGATGCGCAGTACGTGCATTTCGATGCTGCGTGGGTCCTTGAAAACGGTCTGTCGGTCGGCATCGGCTACGAGTCACTCGGCGGTGATGCATCCGTATCCGGTGCGAGTTTCCGAACACCGCTGGCAACACTGCACAAGTTCCAGGGCTGGGCGGACCGCTTCCTCGCGACGCCGGCGGAGGGCATCGACGACGTCTTCGCGACGGTCAGGTACAGGGCCGGCCAGTGGAACCTGACCGTGGTGTATCATGATTTCTCGGCCGAATCGGGCAGTGGCGATTTCGGCACCGAGTTCGATCTGTCGGCGGACACGAAGATCAGCGACAACTACAGCATCCTGTTCAAGGGCGCGTTCTTCTCCGGCGACTCACCGGGCTACCCCGATACGAACAAGTTCTGGATCATGTTCGTCGCAGGCTACTGATCTGCTTTGCTCGGGCCGCTTCCGGTCAGCTCAGTTCACGATGCAGTCTTGCATCATGGGTCCGGAAGTGGTCCGAGAACCATCGATCGAGTGTCCTCGAGAGGTCCTCCCGATCGTAGTGCCCGTCGGCGTCGACGCTGTCGATAACGTCCGACAGCTCGTCCAGGAGCACCTCGTGGTCCTGCTTGTGCGATGCGTAGGCGGCATAGCGCGCGTCGCGCATCACTTTCTCCTCGAGGGCGAAATGCGCGGCGATTCGGGCGTAAATCTCACCGAGCGCCTCGACCACCACGGCGTGTTCGGCCCCCCGGCCCATTGCGGCGTCGAGGCCGTTGATCAGTCCGATCAATTCACGGTGCTCGTGATCCACCGGATCCACACCGACACTGAACTCGTCTCTCCAGTCGATCAGGCTCATCGAAACGCAAACCCTCCGCTCTCTGCGCGAAACGTTATCGTAAAGTAACGACCGGCGACGAGGGTCACGCGTTCACTGTATTCGTAATCCCAGCCATCGCTGCGCGCCGAGTCCCTGAGACGCACCGTGACCGTACGCGTGCCCGGATCGACCGACAGGCGCTCGTAGACCGATGACGGGCCGTCGTTCCACAGTCCCGACGGTGCCGCGGTAGTGTGCAGGACACGCATACCGTCGATGTCGAGTTCGACGGTCAGGGGCAGGCGCTCCCTCGGACACTCGGCGAGCGGCTCCCCGCGCATCGCGCGTTCGTTGATTTGCCGCGGCGTGAGATTGACACACGCCTCGACGCGATTCGTGGCGTGGCTCAGGGAAACCTTGATCGTAGCGAGGTCCGGGTCTCCGTAGCGGTAGTCCGGTGACAACGAGAAATAACCGACGACGGCGGCGAACGCGGCATAGAGGAGCGCCTGGACGATCCTATTCATCGTCGAGCCCACCGAGCGTTGCTCGAAACCGTGACATGGCACTGCGGCGACGTCGTGCGGCGCCGGCCGGCAGCCAGCTCAGCAACAGGCGGCGCGTATCCACGCGCCGGCGCAGGTAGGGATCCCGGCGCCGCGCCATGCGGTCGGCGGTCCAGCCGTTACCGAGCCGATGGTGGCAGTCACCCTCGGCGCAGCCGGCAATCATGACGCCATCCGCGTGGCCCCGCTTCAGCGTGAAATCGACGAACGACGGCGGCAGCATGCCGGCGCAAGGCAGGCGAACGATCGCCGTGTCGTCGCTTTCCAGTCCGTCCGTGGCGCTCGTGTCGCAGGCGAAGACGACGACGCGCACGCGACCGGCGCACCGGCCGGTTGCATCGACGACCTCGTCCCGCAATTCGGCGATGGTCCTGTGCGGCAACTCGATACCGGGCCGCAGCGGACCGGCACGGCGAAACGGCGTCGCGGTCGGGCATGAGCCGACACAGATACCGCAACTCGTGCAATTGTCGGCGTTGACGAGGGGCTGTGCGTCGTAAGCGAGCCCGTCCGTGCGCGGCACCATCGTGATCGCACCGAAAGGACAGTCGTCGAAACAGCGCGTGCAGCCGTTGCAGTTGTCGAGGTTGACGCGCGCCGCAGGCAGGCGTTTCGCGGGAGGCACCCAGGGCAGGACGGCAAGAACGGCGAACACTGCGAACAGGTAGAGCCAGAGCCGGCCGCCGGGGATCACGTCCAGCAGCGGATAGGCGATGAGGTAGAACCAGTCGAAGCCGAGTTCGGCCGGTATGACGTCGAGGTCGGCCGGGGGCTGGCTGACGGCCGGGTAGACGAGCGACAACACGAGGAGCGCCAGCAGCGTGCCCGCCGCAAGTCCTCGAGGCGGGTTCACTCGGGCCTGCGAGTGCCGCTGGACGTGCACCCACATCAGAAGCAGCATGAACAACGGCCCGAAGATATGAATGAACACCATCAGTGTGAAGAAACGTCCGCCCAGCGCCGTGTTGTCGAGGAAGTTGTTGGCGATCGGCTCACCGAACAACGGCAACGTGTCCAGCCACTCGGAGGTCGCCAGCGCGATGTATTGCGCGAGTTGATCCCAGACCAGCCAGTAGCCGCTGATGCCGCAAACATAGATGAACGCGAGTAGCGGCACGCCGGTTAGCCACGCGAAGAACCGCCGCCCCCGAAGGCGGTCGAAGGCGAATTCGCGAAACAGGTGCAACACGACGACGATGACCAGCGCGTCCGACGCATAACGGTGCAGGCTGCGCATGATGCCGGCGGCGTACCACTGGTCGCGGGTCATGTACTCGACGGACGCATAGGCCGCGGTGATGCCCGTGTCGAAGAAGATATAGAGATAGACGCCGCTCGCGGCCACGATCCAGTAGAAATACCAGCCGAGCGCGCCGAGCCACACGAACGGGTTGTTCCGTTGTCCGAACGCGTATTCGAAGATGCCTTCGACGCCGTTGAACGCGCGCGCCATGGCGCGCTTGATCGGTGCCATCGTGACGGGCCTATCGTGCGTGTCTCCATTCCCTGACGATGAAGACGGCAACCAGGCCGAGGCTCAGAACACCGACGACAATCGCCATGAAGATGGAGTAGTCGAATCGATAACGATCGCTGTTCGGATCGTAGACCGTGCAGAACAGTTTGAACGTGCTGACCCAGTGTTCGAGGAATCCGGCGTTACGCGGCGAACCGAACACGAGTTCCTTGAGCGGCTCGACCAGCGCCGTGGTTTCGACGTCTACGCCGTAGACCTGGCGATAGATCTTCCCGTCGGCGTCGACGATCGTCGCCTGCGCAAGGTGATCGAAGCCCTTGGCGCTCGGGTAGAAGATGAAGCCGAGATTGTCACTGAGCGCATCGACGACCTCGGCATCGGTGGCGAGGAAGTGCCAGTTCGGCACCCCGGTCAATCCGAGCCCGGCCGCGAACTGGCGCATGCGCTCGGGCGTGTCGACCTTCCAGTCGAAGCCGACGGTGATGACGGCGAACGCGTCCCTGCCGAGCGCCTCCTGCGCGACGTCGACGGTCTCGCCGAGGTTTCGGGTTATGGCCGGGCAGATATGGTGGCAGCTCGTATAGATCATGCTGATCACGAGCGGCTTGCCGCGCAGGCTCGCAAGGTCGAACGGCTGGCCACGGCTGTCCCGAAGGGTAACCGCGGCGAGGTCGCGGCCGATCGCGTCCTGGCTGAACGCGAGCGCATCGCCGCGATCGTAGGCGGTCGCCGCCGCCGCGGTCCACGCAAGACCGGCTGCGAGGCAGGCCGGCAGTACCCGGTGGAGAGGGATCACGCCCATAGTATCAACACGTCCTAACTCAGTGGCCAGACCTCGGACAAGTACTTCCAGTTGACGAAGTAATACAGCACGAATGCCAGGAAGAAGATGCCGACGAGCATGGTCGTGCCCGGAATCTTCAGGGATTCGGAACTGCCGTGTTCGGCAACGACTGCCGCCTGCGGCGGCACGTCCGGATAGCTTGGTTTTTCGTCCCTGCCGAGTTTGCGGCCGAAGAATACGGACGCTACGACGATGACGATGAACAGGACGCCGCCGAGCGATGCCAATACGGCGAATATGCCGTTGAGACCCATCATCAGGAACGCCGCCGACGGATAGTCGAACGGCAATACGGCGTCGGCGAACTGCATGTCCCAGTGACGCCGCGATACGCCGAGTGTGCCCGCGCCCATCATGAACACGGAAATGCCCGCGACGCCGATGCCGAAAAGGTATGGCTGGATACGTGCGAGTTTCATCATCACGAGCTCGCGACGGAAGATCAACGG
>JANQGP010000144.1 GCA_028277265.1 Woeseiaceae bacterium
GATAATGAGGAAGAAAAACGAGTGGAAGTGAACGAAGAACAACAGGTGCTCGACGAAGTAGCGCCGCGACAAGGGGTACAGGGCCTTGAGCACGAGCGCCATGAACGGCAGGAGCACGATCAGCGCAACCGGGATGTTGTCGAGTATCAATGCGCCGATCGCATTGCCCTTGTCGGCGGCGACCCGTTCGCAGATGTTCTCGAGCCTGTCCTCGGTCAGGCGCCGCTGCAGCCAGGCGGGGAGACTGTCCGCGCCGGTGACGGTGCACTCCCTTGTCTCCTCGTCGTAGTCGAAGCTGAGATCGCCCTCATCGCCGCTGTCGTAAATCGTGATGTCGGCTCGTCCATCGCGCCGTTCCTCCAACTGCCGCAACGCCTCCGTCGCCTGCTCGTCCGGGAGGACGCCTTCCGCCGCCAGCTCGTCGATCTGCTCGACGGCCCGGTCGAGCGCTTCGTCCCGGGTAGCCGCTTCGGCTTCGAGTTCCTCCGCCGTCGGCCGGGGCTCCGGCTCGAACAGCAGGCCGAAGTCGTCGCGCGGATCGAAGAACGCGACGATGAAGAAGATCACGCTGAGTACGAGGTACATGCGGAACGGAGGCATGTACCGCGCGCGGCGGCCTTCGAGATAGTCACGGGTCAGCTGACCGGGGCGCCGCAGCAGCGGGATCAGCGTTCGCCACAGGCGCGAATCGAGTTCGAACATGTCCCCGAACGCGTCGCGAGTCAATTCCCAGAGGCTGATCAGGCGGCTCGTCGCGCGCTGACCGCAATGTCCGCAGTACTGGCCCTGGAGACGCGTGCCGCAGTTCAGGCAGTACTCCTGCTCCGGCAGCTCGGCGGCGCGCTTGCTCATATCTCAGGCTCTGCGATCAGGCTTTGGCGGTCTTCTTCTTGCTGGTCTTCTTCTTCGTCGACTTTTTTGCGGCAGGCTTCTTCGCCGCCTTTTTCGCGGGCGCGTCCGGCGGCTCTGAAGGAGCGCTGGCGGAAGCACGGTGCAGGAACCCGTCATGCGGAAATTCATCGACACCGAGCAGTGCGGCCACCTTTTCATGATAGTCGCGCAGCCCGTTGGCTTCGGCCTTGCTGATGACCTGGGCTTTCTCCGCCTCGGGAATCTGCTGGCCGATGTACTCGGCACGGATCAGTCCCTCCTTGCGGGCCTGGCGCAGGCGTTTCTCGAGCGGCGCAAACTCGACCGACAGTTTCAGTGCTTCTTCGAGCTTGCCGAGCGGGTTGCCGTCGTCGAGGGTCGTGTAGGCGAACTGGCTCAGGCGTTCGCGCGATTCGCCGGGCGTCGTAACGAGTGCGACCACGCGCTGGCCAAGCTCGTCGGACGGATCCTTGTACGTGCGGCCGCGCGGGAAGATGAAGAATCGAAGGAACCAGGCGACCCAGCGGTTCGGGAAGTTGAGCAGGAACTCGTGCAGCGACTCCTGCGCCTGGTACATCAGCGTCCGAATCGACCATTCGACGAGCGGCAGGTCGGTTGCGCGACGGCCCTGGTTTTCGAAATGCTTGAGCACGCAGGAGGCCAGGTACATCGAGCTCAGGATGTCGCCGAGACGGGCGGACAGCAATTCGCGCTTCTTGAGACCGCCGCCGAGCGTCAGCATCGCAAAATCCGAAGCGAGCGCAAACGCGGCGCTATAGCGATTGATGTTCTGGTAATAGCGCCGTGTCGGCGTGTTCAACGGCACGCGACTGAACTTGCCGTGCGTCAGCGCCAGGAAGAACGATCGGGCGAGGTTGCTGATTGCATAGCCAACGTGCCCGAACAGTGCATCGTCGAAGTCGATCAGGCCGCGATCGTGGTCTTCGTCGCTCGCCGCCTGGAGTTCGCGCAGTACGAACGGGTGGCAGCGAATCGCGCCCTGGCCGTAGATGATCAGGCTGCGTGTCAGAATATTCGCGCCTTCCACCGTGATCGCGATGGGCGTCGCCATGTAGCCGCGGCCGAGGTAGTTGTTCGGGCCCATCATGACGCCCTTGCCGCCGTGTACGTCCATCGCGTCGTTTGCGCATTTGCGGCCGAGTTCCGTGCAGTGATACTTGAGGATCGCCGACGGTACGGCCGGCTTTTCGCCCTGTTCGATCGCACCCGACGTCACGGCGCACGCGGCGTTCATGATGTACGTGTGGCCCGCGATCCGTGCAAGGGCATCGCCGACGCCTTCGAAGTTCGCGATCGACGTGTTGAACTGTTTGCGAATCGAGGTATACGCGCCCGCCGCGTAGGAGGCGGCCTGACCGCCGCCCGCGGCGGTCGACGGCAACGTGATCGCACGGCCGACGGACAACAGCTCGACAAGCATCTTCCAGCCCTTGCCGGCCATCTCCGGGCCGCCGATGATGTAGTCGAGCGGCACGAACACGTCCTTGCCGCGCGTCGGCCCGTTCATGAACGCGATGGACAACGGGTTGTGGCGTTTACCGATTTCGATGCCGTCCAGATCGGTTGGTATCAGCGCGGCCGTAATGCCGTATTCGTCTTTGTCACCGATCAGGTGATCGGGGTCATAGAGCTTGAACGCGAGACCCAGTACGGTCGCAATCGGCGCAAGCGTGATATAGCGCTTGTTCCAGTTGAGGCGAATGCCCGTGATCTCCTTGCCCTGCCACTGGCCCTTGCAGACGACGCCGCTGTCAATGAGCGCGGCCGCATCGGAGCCGGCCTGCGGCGAAGTCAGTGCGAAGCACGGGATTTCGGTACCGGCGGCGAGCCCGGGAAGGTAGTGCTCCTTCTGCTCGTCCGTGCCGTAATGCAGAAGCAGTTCGGCCGGGCCGAGCGAGTTCGGCACGCCGACAGTGCTCGAGGCGACGGTGCTGCGGCTGGCGAGCTTCTGGATGACGACCGAGTTTGCATAGGCGGAGAATTCGAGGCCTCCGTAGCGTTTCGGGATGATCATCGCGAAAAACCTGTTCTCGATGATGTAGTCCCAGACCTCTTTCGGCATGTCGCCGTTCTCGTGATTGATCGCCCAGTCGTCTATCATGCGACAGAGTTCTTCGCACGGTCCGTCAACGAAAGCCTGCTCTTCGTCGGATAGCTTCGGTGCCGGGAACGACATGAGCCTGTCCCACTCGGGCATGCCCGAAAACAGCTCGCCATCCCACCAGACGTTCCCGGCCTCGAGCGCCTCGCGCTCGGTATCGGACATCGTCGGCAGCATCTTCCGGTACATCTCGAACAGGGGCTTCGTGATTTTCTCGCGGCGGACGTCGATCAGGTTCGGCACGACCATCGCACCGAACAGGACCCAGAGCACCAGCAGCCACCACCAGGCCCAGTTGCCGAACACGGTATAAGCCGCGAGCGCGATACCCGCCGCAATCGTGGACGTGCGCAAGTCGACACGCTGGTAGGCGAGATAGATTCCGCCGCCGATGAACAGCAGCGCCCAGAGCAAGCTAACGGTCAGACCGGCCAAAACGAAGACCTCTTAGGTAAGGTAAATCACGCGCAGAAGGACTGCGTCCTACTTTATAGGAGTTCCTCAATCGCGGCACGTTCCTCGCGCAGCTCGGATTCGGTTGCATCCATGCGGTGGCGGCTGAATTCGTCGATGGCCAGGCCCTGGACGATCTCGTAATCGCCTTTTTCGCAGCGGACCGGGTAGGAGTAGACGATTCCCGGCTCGATACCGTAGCTGCCGTCGGCCGGTATCGCCATGCTGACCCAGTCGCCATCCGGCGTGCCGAGAGTCCAATCGCGCACGTGATCGATGGCGGCCGAGGCGGCCGAGGCGGCCGACGACGCGCCACGCGCCTTGATAATCGCGGCACCACGCTGCTGCACGACCGGAATGAACTCGTCTGCCAGCCACCCCTGGTCCACGAGGCCGGCGGCGTCCTTGCCGTCCACCGAGGCGTGGTTGATATCGGGATACTGCGTGGCCGAATGGTTGCCCCAGATGGTCATGCGACGAATGTCGCTGACGTGCGAGTCCGTCTTGGCGGCGAGCTGCGCCATGGCACGATTGTGGTCGAGGCGCGTCATGGCCGTGAAATTCCGCGGATCGAGATCGGGCGCGTTCGACTGCGCGATCAGTGCATTCGTGTTGGCCGGGTTGCCGACGACGAGCACCTTGATGCCGCGGCTCGCATGGTCGTTCATGGCCTTGCCCTGGACCGAGAAGATCGCCGCGTTCGCTTCGAGCAGGTCCTTGCGCTCCATGCCCGGGCCGCGCGGCCGCGCGCCGACGAGCAGCGCGTAATCCGAGTCCTTGAACGCGACGTCCGGATCGTCGGTCGCGACGACGCCCGCCAGCGTCGGGAAGGCGCAATCGTCCAGTTCCATGACGACACCCTTCAGGGCGTCCAGCGCCGGCGTGATTTCAAGCAGTTGAAGGACGACGGGTTGGTCGTTGCCCAGCATCTGGCCGGAGGCGATACGGAAGGCGAGCTGGTAACCGATCTGGCCGGCGGCGCCGGTGATCGTGACGCGAACGGGTGCTTTCATGAGTCAGTTCCTGGCAGGAGTCGATTAGAAATCGGGGCGGCGATTCTAGCATCGGCGGTCGTGCCAGGCACTGCCATGAATTACTTACCCGGTGCGGGCACTTCGAAGTCCGGGTAGGCTTTGCGCAGCGCATCGAGCTCGGACGCGGCGAACTCCGCATCGCCGGCTTCGCGCAGTGCCACGATGCATTCATACCAGCTCTCGGCCGTTTCTCGGGCGGTTTCGTCGCAATGGTCCGCGCCCACTTCGCTCGGAACGGCGGCAAGTGTTGCGATACCCGGCTCGCCGGCGCGTTGTCTTGCCTGCATTTCAGCCTCCTCGAGGATGCGGATATCCTTCGCGGCAAACGCGTCGGCATCGCCGAGTTCGACAGAACGGTTCTCTTTCGCTTCTTTCGGAACCGGGCGCCGGGCCCCCAGCTCCTCGGCGGCCCCGCCGCCGGGGTTGGTCGGGAAACCCTCCATAGCGGAGGCGGCGGCGCCCGGGGGCTTCGCCTTGTCTTCGCGCAGGGCAGTGCCCTGCTCCAGGCGCGCCGACCCTTCATCGGCCGGGATCTGCTCGACGATCGCCTCACTTGCCGGGGACGGCTCGGGTTCCGAGGCCGGTGGAATGGTCTGCGTGACCTCGAGCACGATCGCGAGGCTCAGGCCGATCGTCGCCGCCCAGGCGACGGGGCGTACCCACGTACGGGCGATGCCGTAGCGAGAGCGTGTCTCGCGCGCCGCCATCCGAAGAACCCGGTCATCGAGTTCGGGGGAGGTCGATTCCGTCGCGAGGTCCCGATAGGTCCGGGTCAACTCGCCGTTATTGGCGTCTTCAGTCATGATGTTTCTGCCGGTTCGTCAATCGCGGCGCGCAGTTTGGCCACGGCGTACCGGAGCCTGCTTTTCGCCGTTTCCCGGTTGCAGCCCGTCACGGCAGCTATCTGGTCCACGTTGAGTCCGCCTTCCTCGCGCAGCAGGAAAGCATCGCGTTGCTCCTCGGGCAACGTGCCGAGCGCTTCGGCGAGGCGCTGTCTGGCGAGCTGGCGTTCGGTCGTCAGCTCGAGAGATTCACCGTCGTCGCTCACGAGCTCGGGTCTGAACTCGGTTGTCTGTGCATGACGTCGGTTGCGACGCACATGATCGATGAAGCAATTGTGGGCAACGCGGTACAAAAAGGTCGTGAACTTGGCCGTCGGCCGATAGTTGTGGCGCGCCTTGATGATCTTGCCCCAGACGTCCTGGAACACGTCGTCGGCGGCGTCGGGGTGACCGCTCATTCGCAACAGGTACCGGTAGACCGGATCCTTGTGCCTTCGGTACAGGATCTCGAATGCGCCGACGTCGCCGTCCTGGTAACGAAGCATGAGTGCGCTGTCGTCCGGTGCGTGGGCCATGGCCGGAGCATAGGCGAGCGTTGTGCCGCTGCCTAGAGCGGCGGCCTCGGCGTCGAGAGAGTCTGCTGTAGCGACCATGGGCCTTCCCTGCCGTTATTCCTGTACTCCTTATTAACGCAGGCCGCCCGCCAACAGGGTTCGGTCAGGATCGACGGGAGCAGGGGGTTGCAATCCCTGGCCGTAGTGTTATAGTCAACTATAACACCAGTTCACCTAAAGCCCCTGGCGGGGTCCGGAAAGCACATTGGGACAAGAAGATGAGCAAGCTGTCAGCGTATCTTAATGAAATCATTAGCTTTATCGTGATGTTGCTGATGCTCGTGGCGTTGGTATCGGGGCAACTCAATGCGGCTGCCTACAAAGTGGCCGCCGCGGAGGCTGCAGGCGAGGAGGCCGCGCGAATCAGTCATTTCCGTCTCGAAGACGAGTAAAGTAGCGACGGAGTAGTTGCGCCGGTCGTCAGTGGCCGGCGCCTTTTTAAGGAAGCTTAGAAGTACGCATGGACCCGAAATGGAATGAAGACCAGCCGATTTATCGCCAGCTTCGCGACCGCGTCGTGGCGATGATTCTCGAGGGCGTCCTCGGGGACGGCGATGCGTTGCCGTCGGTCCGCAACGTCGCGGCTGAATACCGGCTCAACCCGCTGACCGTTCTCAAGGGCTACCAGGAACTCGTCGACGAGGGCCTCGTAGAAAAGAAACGCGGCCGCGGCATGTTCGTCAACGACGGTGCCCGCACGCAGCTCCTGAAAGCGGAGCGCGAGCGCTTCCTCGACAAAGAATGGCCGCAGGTGCTCGCAACGATCGAGCGTCTCGGACTCGACCCGGAAGAACTGCTGAGAATCAATGCAACGGATGCAGGAGACGAGAATGGCTAGTCTGGTCACCGCGCGTGGCGTATCCAAGCACTTCGGCGATGTGCGCGCCGTCGACAACGTCAGTTTCGACATCGAGAAAGGCAAGATACTCGGCCTGATCGGGCCAAACGGGGCCGGCAAGACCACGTTGCTCAAGGCCGTGTTGGGGCTCACGGATTGCGACGGCGATCTCTCGGTCATCGGCCTGGATCCGTTCCGGCAGCGCAAGCAACTGATGCGGCAGATCTGCTTCATCGCCGACGTGGCGGTACTGCCGCGCTGGATCAAGGTTTCGCAGCTGCTCGAATACGTCGAAAGCGTGCACCCCAATTTCACGCGCTCGCGCGCCGAAGAACTGCTGCGGCAGACGAAAGTCCAGCCGGGCGCCAAGGTCAAGGAATTGTCGAAGGGCATGGTGACGCAGCTACACCTGTCGATCATTATGGCGATCGACGCCAGGCTGCTCGTCCTCGACGAGCCGACGCTCGGCCTCGATATCCTCTTTCGCAAGGAGTTCTACGCCAATCTTCTGAACGACTACTTCGACGAGGAGCGTACGATCCTGATTACGACGCATCAGGTCGAGGAGATCGAAAACCTGCTGACCGACGTGATGTTCATCAACGACGGCAAGATCCTGCTCGACTCGCCGATGGATGCGCTCTCCGACAACTACGTCGAACTCATGACGTCGGGTGAAGAGGCTCTGAAGGCGCGCGGTCTGCGACCCATCGCCGAGAGCGAATTGTTCGGCAAGTCCGTGATGCTTTTCGAAGGCATTGATCGCGAGCGCCTGGCGGGGCTCGGCGAATTGCGAACACCGGCGGTTGCCGACCTGTTCGTGGCCAAGGTCAAGGAGGCGCGCAAATGATCGATCACTACGTCGCATTGATGAAGCGCGAATTCTGGGAGCACCGCTCGATCTGGGTGACGCCGCTCGCGATCGCCAGCGTCATCTCTCTCGGGACGCTCACGGCCCTCGTGTTTGCCGGGGGCTTTGCGCAGGAACTCGACATCGCCATATTCGGCGCCCAGAACATCGCCGGCGATATGGAACGCCGGGCAATGCTGACCGGTTTTTTTGCGGGCCCGACGCCACTGTTTGCCCTCGGCCTTGGCATACTGACCATCTTCTACGCGCTGGACTCGCTGTATGCCGAGCGCAAGAACAAGAGCATCCTGTTCTGGCGTTCGTTGCCGGTGACGGATGCGGAAACGGTCATCTCGAAGCTCGCAACCGCTGCGCTACTGATCCCCGCGGTGACGATCGCCGCCCTCATCGCGACGCACATCGTCAATCTCGTGGTCCTGAGTATCTGGGTTTCGATGCAGGGCGGGAGCGCCGGAACGCTCGTCTGGAGTTCGGTGGCCTTCCTCGATAACTGGCTGGCCGCCGTTCTCGTTACCTACGGATTCGTCATCTGGATGTCGCCGTTCCTCGGCTGGTTCCTGTTCGTCTCGGCATGGACGAAGCGATCCCCGCTCCTGATCGCGTTCCTGCCGCTCGCGCTCATCCCGATGGTCGAAGGCATCTTCTT
>JANQGP010000148.1 GCA_028277265.1 Woeseiaceae bacterium
AGAGCAACCTGGAAGTCGATGACTTGCAGCTGATGCTCGATGAATGGCCGGCCGGCCCGTCGATTCTTACGGCTCCATTCGACCTTTGCAAATTCGATCCCATCGCGTTCGATGAGCAACCGTGCGCCGCGGTCGGCAAGTGCGTAAACGATCGGGGATGAGCCCCTGGTGGGGTAGTAGTCGAGCTGCGCGCGCGGGCGATCGACATAACCGGCGTGGAAGAGACGCGAGAGACGATCGTTGGCGCGGTCAACCGAACGGCCGACAAGCGCCGCGATGTGGCTTGATTGCAGAAAGCGGTGCCGTGCAAGCTCGCGGATCATCACCACGTCGTCGTCGGTAAGACGAAACGCCGGCGGTTCCGACGCACGGCGGAACCGCGGCCTTCGAGCAAAGCGTAATGCAGTTGACGTTCTCATGTGGTAAGTATAGCAGCTTCTTCGGCACATTTATGAAATAAAAATGGTTTGCGATTAAAGTTGATACGTTGCGCACAGCTACACATTTATCATCATCTTGAGATATAGCGAACATGCTGAACGTATTCGAAAGTCGATAGTCCATATAAATGGGTGTCCTCTCAACAGAGGATGCCCACATGCACAAAATCATCCATGGTGACTGCATACAGGAACTGAAGAAGCTGCCTGGCGAGAGCGTCGATCTCGTCCTGACTGACCCACCATACGGCAACGACCAGGCTTACTGCCTCGACAAACGCCGGATCGCAGGCGACGAACACCCGCTCATTGGCCTGTTAGCACTTGCGGAGACCTACCGCGTGCTCCGGCGAAACCGGTGCTGCTTTTTCTTCCTAGACGCCAAGCATTTGGCGTTCGTCGATACGTTCGTACGGCGGTACACGCCGTATCGGGTTCGGAGCTACTGCGTGTGGGACAAGCGCATGATGGGCCTCGGCTACGGAATTCGTCCGCGGCACGAAATGATCCTCGCCCTGGAAAAGGGTAAGCCCTCGTATAATTGCGACGGGTTCGCGAACGTGCTGACGCAGACGCGGGCGCTCACGAACCGCGAGCATCCGCACAAGAAGCCGGTCGAGATTCTCGCCCCCATCATCGCGCACACGACGGTGCCGGGTGATGTCGTGCTCGATCCCTTCGCCGGCTCCGGCAGCACCGGCGTTGCGGCAATGCAGCTCGGACGCGATTTCATCGGTATCGAGTGCGCCTTCAAATATGTGCAGGTCGCGCGCGCCCGCCTCGCGGGCGCCCAGTCTGACGGCGCAAATGACGCGCTACGTGATGCGGCATGATCACGATCGCCAGTCGTCGCTTTCTTCCGCCCCTGGTGGCGTTGCAGCGGATATCGAACGTTCCGGTATTGCCGTCGATGTCTTCGGCTTTGCCGCCGCCCCGCGCGTGCTGTCGCGCCTTGGCGCGGCCGGCGACGGAGTATCGGAACTGGTCGGGGATGGTGGCGGCTCCTCGGGGCACATGCGGGTGAGTGGCGGCTCGTCCGGGCACGCAGCGTAGCGCGCACGGTTCCGGTCAATAACGGCGCGATATTCGTGATCGGTTGCTTGCGGCAGCTTTTCGAGCGTGCCGAACGGAATTCGAAGCGAGACGGCGTGGTCGGTGAAGTTGCGAACGAAAGCGGCGAAGGAACCTCTCGGCTGTTTTTCGATGAAAGAGTGGTCAGTCCGCGTCATTCGAGCGAAGGCTCGCGCATCCTGGTCTGACAACCCGCCAGCATACTTTGTCGAGGTGTTGGCGGCGAAGCTCTCGTAGAGCTTTGACGAGAGTTGACCGAGATATTGGTGCGCCAGGACCATACCGACGTTAAACTTGCGTGCCTGCTCCAAGATGATCGATACATTGGCATCGAAGTAATCCTGGGCCTCGTCGATATAGACGAAGCAGGGAAGTCGCTGCGCAAGGTTA
>JANQGP010000200.1 GCA_028277265.1 Woeseiaceae bacterium
GAAATCACAGCCGAGATCCTGCACGTCGGTGGCGATATGCGGGACAGACTGAACGCCATCGATGTACGTCAACGCGCCGACCGATCTGGCCCTCGCGCAGATGCCCTTGACGTCGTTGATCGTGCCGGTCAGGTTGCTCGCGCCACCAACGCAGACCAGTCTCGTACGGTACGTCAATAGATCGTCGAACTCGGCCAGGTCGAACTCGAACGTTTCCGGGTCGAACGGCAACCACCTGACCTCGAGGCCGAGATCGCGCGCAAGCAGCACCCATGGCCACACGTTGGCATCGTGGTCCATTCTCGACAAAACGATCTCGTCGCCGGCCTTCATGAGCTGCCCGATGGACCGCGAAATATGCAGCGTAATCGTCGTCATGTTCTGACCGAACACGATTTCGTCCGGGGACGGTGCATTCAACAGGTCGGCCATCGCACCGCGTGCGCCCGTAACGATTGCCTCGGCCTCCGCGGCCGTACGGAAATAGCCGCCCTGGTTGGCGTTGTGCTTCAACAGGCAATCGGACATGGCCTCGGCAACGGACGCGGGCACTTGCGTACCGGCCGGATTGTCGAAGTAGATTCGACGCCGACCGTTGTCCGTCATCGAAAGAGACGGGAATCGCGCCCGCACCGCCGCGAGATCGTAAGACACCGCTTATTCCTGGGAGTTACCGCCCCACTTTTCGCGATGGGCGTCTTCGGCACGCTGCCGGATCTTCTGGTGCCGGCGTGTCAACAGAAGTGAATTCGGGTCGCAAACCTCGGGCTTGATGATGCCGAGGTCGCTGGCCGCATCGAAGAGACTGGGATACCAGCGTTCCCAGTTCGGCAGAAGGGCTTCGACTTTGTCGCGAAGAGTCATTGGCGCAGGGTAACCGAGCACCCTCGGCAAAACAATGCGCCACGTCGCTAATCTTCGAGCATGCTCAACGAGAAGATGGCGGCACAGAGTACGAGCCCGCCAGTCACGATCAACTGTACCGTCGGCAGACTGGCAACAGCCGAAGCGACGAGTTCGTCGGGCATCTGCAGCAACAGCTGATGAGCAATGCCAACGAGCGTCGAAAACGGTTTGAACGCGACGACCCCTCCGATCAGCGCGGCGACAGGCAGGGACAAACGGCGCAGCATCATCTTGCGCCTTACCCTGCGAATCACCTGCGCGCTGAACCCGTCATCGGCGATTGGCGCCGATGCGAACATCGATTCGAGCATCCGGTCCTGTGCGTCTTTCATATGCTCAGCCATATTGATGATCTTTGATGTCAAAACTCGTCCTGATCTTTTCTTTACCACGAAATATCACGGATTTCACCGTGCCAACGGGCATGGACGTTGCCTCGCTGATTTCCCGGTGCGACAGCCCGCAAGCGTAGGACATGACGATGACGGCCCGCTCCTCCTCCGTCAGCACCGCCAGGAAGCGTTCGAGGTCTCCGACCTCTTCCGACTGCCGCACATGCGTCTGTTCCGTGACGTCGGCCTGCGTGCCCGCTGCTTCGAGAATCTCTGCGTAACGTTTCGACTTGCGTTTCGACTGCAGGAAGGTTGTGTAAGCGACCTTGAGCAGCCAGCCGATGAAACTGCCCCTGCCCGAGTACGTGTGGAGCTTCTCCCAGGCATGCATGAAGCAGTCCTGTGCAAGGTCGTCCGCAAGCGTGAAATCCCCCGACAGCTTGCGCAGGAAATTTCGCACGTGCGACTGGTGCCGACGGACCAGTTCGCCGAACGCCGCCATGTCTTGCGACGCGAGGACACGCGCAACGAGCTGATTGTCTTCCGCGACCACCAAGGCGCCTCTCGCTCGACTACTATTTCAACAGGCTGCTAGTCGTCCTTACGTGCGAACTTGTGCAGAATCAGGTACGCAATGCCGATCGCCCCCGGAAACGCCGACAGGCCGAGAATCGGACCGGTGGCGTCTTCTTCGGGGATGCCGAAACTGAGCAATGCAAAACCGATAGCGACGGCCAGCCAGATCACGCCGAGGCGAAGATCCTTGTCCTTGGGCGCTTTCGGGTGCCCCAGCCGATCGATGAGCTCGGGGCTCAGATCCTGGCCTTTTTCGAGTGCGATCCGAATCGTGTCCTGCATCTGCTGGCGTGCCTTGTAGCGAAACCAGAAGAACACGGCCAGCAGCACCACGGGTGCAACGACCGCCGTAAAACCTATCCATTCACCAGTCACTGTTCTTTCTCCCTTCGGTAAA
>JANQGP010000228.1 GCA_028277265.1 Woeseiaceae bacterium
CTCGTCGAGTTCGCCCTGCACGCCGCTCACGATGTGCATGACGTGGCTGTAGCGCTCGATCGCGCGGTAAGGGTCCACGTGGACGCTGCCCGGGCTCGCCACCCGCCCGAGATCGTTGCGGGCCAGGTCCACGAGCATGACATGCTCGGCCGCTTCCTTCGGGTCGGCGAGCAGCGCTTTCTCGTTAGCAAGGTCTTCCACCGCTGAAGCGCCGCGCGGCAGCGTACCGGCGATCGGCCGCAGCGATGCGGTATCGCCGTGCAGCCTGACGAGCGCCTCGGGTGACGAACCGGCGACCTGCAGATCACCGAAGTCGAAGAAGAACATGTACGGCGACGGGTTCAGCAGGCGCAGCGCCCGGTAAACCTCGAACGGGGCGACGTTCGTCTCGCCGCGGAACATCACCGACAGCACGATCTGGTAGATGTCGCCCGATACAATGTACTCCTTGCAGGCGTTTACGCGCTCGACGAACTCTTCTTTGGTCAGGCTCGCCTCGGCCGGCGAGAACGTCACGTCGTGGCCGTTGCCCGGCACGGGGCCTCGCAGCTGCCCGATGACCTCGGCGCGCAGCGCCTTGCGCTCTTCCTCGGGACCGTCGTGCAGCAGCGCGATGCGCCGCGTGACGTGATCGAACACGAGCAGCGATTGCGGCGCGACGAACGCCGCATCGGGAACGCCGGTCTGCTTCTCGGTGTCGACCGGCAGCCTCTCGAACAGGCGCACGACATCGTAGCCCGACACGCCGACGAGACCGCCCGCGAACGGCAGGTTGTCGGCCGGCTGCGGCATCGGTGCCTCGGCGAGCGCCTCGCGCAGCGCGTCGAGGTACTCGCCCTGGTCGGCGGGCCGCGTCCGCTTCTTGCCCGCGACGGTCAGCGAGTCGCTGTCCATGCGAACCTCGAGCGCCTCACCGAAACCGAGGAAGGAATAGCGCGCCAGGCGTTCGCCACCCTCGACGGACTCGAGCAGGAAGCGCGGCTTCAGCGCGCCGAGCTTCAGGTAGGCGGATACCGGTGTATCGAGATCCGCCGCTATGTCGAAAGGGGCCTGCATAAACCACCCTGTCAAAAAAGAGAAGCCCATCCCGCTGATCGGCGGAGATGGGCTTCTCGGTGTACGTTTTTCGCTCAGCTACACGTCAGCCGGCCGCCATCTCCTGTGAGGGCAGCCACCACCAGCCGTTGCTGTGCGAGAAGTTCATGCGTCGGAGTATCTCCGCGGTTTCGGCGGCCGTCAACCCCGGGGTTCGTTACAACTCGTACAGCATCGGCAAAATGATCGAAAAGCCGATCCACATCACGATCGTCAGTGGAATGCCGACGCGCAGGAAATCGCTGAACTTGTAGCCGCCGGCCGTCATGACGAGCAGGTTGGTCTGGTAGCCGTAGGGGGTCGCAAAGCTCATGTTGGCGCCGAACAGGGTCGCGAGAATGAACGCTTCGGGACTGACGCCGAGCTGCGCGGCGATGCCGATGGCGATCGGCGTGCCGATAGCGGCCGCGGCATTGTTCGACACGATGTTGGTCATGATCGTCATCAACAGCATGAACGCGCTGAGAATGACCGGCGGCGGCAGCCCGGCGGCGGCATTGACGAACGAAAAGGCAATGAAGTCCGCCATGCCCGTGCCGACCAGCGCCTTGCCGAGTGCGAGCGCGGTCACGATGATCATGACGACCGGTATCGACAGCGCCGCCGTCGCATCCCGCCAGCCGAGGCAGCCGGTCGCGATCATCAGGCCGAGGCCGATGATCGCGCTGACCGAGATCGGCATGACACCGAGCGCCGCCGCGAGGACGACGAATGCCATGATCGACAACGCACGTTTCGCATGATGCGTCTGCGGCAGGTCTGTCGTGCCGTCGAGGACGAGCATCGAGCCCGAGTCCCTGAGCTGGGCGATGGCCTCGCGCGTACCCTGCACGAGAAGCACGTCACCGGCGCGCAGCCGGATCATGTTGAGGTCGCCCGTCACCTGCGAGCTCGGCGAGCGCGCGCGGTGCAGTGCCAGCGGTAACAGGCCGTAACTGTTCGTGAAGCGCGCAGCCGCGAGGCTGCGCAAGTGCAGCGGCGAACCGCGCGTGATGACGACCTCGGCGAGTTGCTGACCCTTCGCTTCGAGAGGCGTGTCCTCGTCGACCGGGTGCTCGTCGTCGCTCAGGTTGTAGAGCGTCGCGCCGAGCAGCTGTTCGAAATGCTTGAGGTTCTCGGGCGAGTCCTTGACGAACAGGCGATCGCCCGGCTGGATCGTGACGGACGGCAGCTTGGCAAGAAACAGCGACTCGGAGCGCTGGATCTTGTCGATGCGCAAACCGCCGTCCGCCTTGGCGAGCACTTCGGAGAGAGTCTTGCCGGCAGCGAAGCCGCCCTCCTTGACGTACAGTTGCGCGCTGAAGATGCGCGGCGTGGTATCGGCCATCGGCGGCGCGCGATCGGGCAGCATGCGCGGCGCGATCAGCCAGAGGAACGCGATACCGACGCCACCGACGATCGCGACGGGAAGCACCCACTCGAACATCGAGAAACTGTGCTCGCCGAGATCCTGCGCGATACCGACGACGAGCAGGTTGGTCGACGTACCGATCGTCGTCGACATGCCGCCGATGATCGTGGCGAGGCCCATCGGCATCATGACGCCCGACACGGGGAACTTGGATCGCAGCGACGCGCCGACGAGGATCGGCATCAGCAACACCACGATCGGCGTGTTGTTCATAAACGCGCTCAGGATGGCGCCGGCTACGAGGGTTGTAACGAGCGCAAGCACGGGGCGCGTCGACCAGGCCCTGCCGACGATCGTTCCGAGCGGTTGCAACGCGCCCGTGGTCTCGAGCGCCTTGCCGACCATCATCAACGCGCAGATCGCAACGAGCGCCTCGTTGCCGAAACCGGCGAAGAAATCGACCGGGCCGACGACGGTCTCGCCTTCGGCATCCACGTACGGGAAAAGCGTAAACCCCGCCGTGAGGACGATAAGGATGGCAAATGACGACGACTCGAGCGGAATGTTGTCGCGCGTAAAAAGGTACAGCGCAACGACAGTAAGAACGATAACCGCGATGCCGTGGGCGTCCGGTGTTATGGCCTGCAAAGCACCCCTCACTGCTCTGCCGATGGACCTCTGACCGTATCCCAGATCACACCCGCTTCGCAACGAGCGAGCCGTTGCCTGATCGCCGCAAAATTGCACCGACGCGCTCATGGAAGGACCTGAACTCGGCGACGCTCCATTGACCTATCCGCACATCGCGGCGAAACGAGACGGAATTTGCGCGGCGAATGACCGGCAGCAGGTTCATGTAGCGCGCGTCCGCTTCGTCATGTCTCGGAAACATGTCCCACGGCGACAGCGTCAGCAGGTTGCGGTGGCGCAGTGCGTTGGCGCGAACGGCGTGTTGCCAGCGAGTCGCCATCTCACGTCCGTGGCGCTGTACGTGCGCGCCGGTCGCATCGATCGCCGGACAATAACCGTTGCGCGCTGCGATCGCGCGCGACGCATCGACAAGCACCGATTCGATGTGATGGGTGAGTTGTTCGAGCTCACCGAGCACCGGCAGGCAGACGGGATCGTCTCCCCGCCGGCCGACGAGGTCGCCCCAGCCACGCACGAAGACCGACAGCCGCCGGTTCATGGCGCTGTCGTGCGACATCGCACTGTTCGCCCACTCGGCCTCGTCGTGGCGTTGCTCGCCGGCGTCGACGCATTCGCGCAAACGGGCCTCGAGCCCGGTCATGCGCAGGTCTCCGCGCGCGGACGCGAACTGCGTCAGATCGAGCTCGAACGGGATCCAGGCCGTATCGCCCGGGACGAGCGACAGCGTCGGCAGATAGACGGCATCCGCTGCTTCGTCCGGCAGCAACGGGCACGACGACACGACGCCGGCCGGCAGCAACGCATTGACAGGCATTATGTCGCGTAACTCCCATAGTCGCTGCCATACGAGCGCGGC
>JANQGP010000305.1 GCA_028277265.1 Woeseiaceae bacterium
ATACGGGGACGTGGTTCAGGGAGATGTCCGAGCGCACCGAAGCGTGGATTCACGAGCGCAAGCCGTTCGATGTCGTCGCCACCGAGGAACGCATGAGCGACGAGCTCGCGGACGCAATCTACGAGAACGATCGTTGCATTGAGTGCGGATGCTGTGTTGCGTCATGCGGCGTTGCAAATCTCGACGACACGTTTCTCGCCGGCGCCGGACTGAACCGGGTGGCTCGCTTTATGCTGGATCCGCGCGACTCGCGGTCCGATGCGGACTGGTTCGACGTCGTCGCGGGCGAGCAGGGCGTATTCGGTTGTTTCGGCATGATGGCCTGTGCCGACGTGTGCCCCAAAGACCTTCCGTTGCTCGACGTGTACGCTTACCTGCGGCGCAAGACGCTGGGTGCACGCTTCGTCAGCGAGGACGACGAGTAAGCAGCAGAGCGCAAAACGCACGCCCTCGCACCCCGTGAGTCAGAGAACTAGTCGGCTTCCGGGGCCTCGCATACGGCGGTCGGGCTGTTCTCGTAGGATACTGGCGAGACGTCGGGATCGACGGGGTACTTTTCGCCGGTCGGCAACTCGACGTATTCCTCGCCGGCTTCTACCTCGTCGAACAGCCTGTCGAGGCTGCCCTGCAAACTGCGGGCGTTCTCTTCGAGGTAGACGCAACGACTCGTCTGGGGGTCCCAAAGGCGATGATGGTCGTCGTCCATCCCTTTGCTGCGCCCGTTATCGTCTTCGTAGACATCGGTGAAGAACAGCAGCGCGAGGTCGGCAGGAAGTCTCACTGCATCATATGTCGAGCACCCGGCCAACAGGCACGCCGTCAGTGTCAATATGAGACTATTTTTCCGCACCGGTCTCTCGCACAGCCGATCCAACAACAGGCTGCCGTATCGCGGCGAAGGTTGCAAGGAACTGTGTGGCCGTGCGGCTACCCTTGCGAGAGAACTTCCAGCGCACGCAGCACGTCGCGTCGGCTGATCTGGCCGACCAGGCGGTTCTTGTCGGTGACCGGGAAGCGACGGTAGCCCTCGTTGGCGAACTTCTGGGCGAGATCGATGATGCTCATCTCGGCATTCACCGTCGTCACATCGCGGGTCATGAAGTCGGAAACCTGGCCGCCGTAGTCGCCATGGTACCCGGCCTGAAGTGCGACCTTGATGCAATCGAACTCGGACAGCATGCCGACGATGTTGCCCTGGTCGTCGACGACGGGCGCACCCGCCACGCGATGCTCCACGAGCGCATGTACTGCGTCCAGTACGTTGGTGTCCGGCTTGAACGTCACGAGCGTCTTGCTCATGTAATCCTTGACGAAACAGCTTCTCAACGGCATGTCATTTCTCCGTCCCTGCCGCGGCCTGCTTGCGACGGCACTGACCCCTGCCGCTGCACAATTCGCAGCCACCGTTGTTCAGCCCGCCGCAACTGCCGCTGATGGCCCGCCGCCCGTTCATGACGCCGACGGCCATGCCCGCAATGACGAGCAGGATCACGATGAAGCTCAGCAGCAGTGTTGTCATGATCGTGTTCATTGTGTTCCCAGTCGGTCGAATTCAGTCGTCGTTATCTCGCGGACTCCGGTCGCTTCGCGAACCAGAAAATAGGCAGCGACATCGAGTTCCCCGGCGCGACTCGGGCCGGCCTCCGGTCCGAGCACGAGCAGCGCTGTCGCCATCGCATCAGCGTAGGCGGCCGACGGGTTGACCACCGTGACCGCCGCCAGGTTGTGTGTCACCGGCCGGCCCGTACGCGCGTCGATCGTGTGCGAGTAATATGAACCATCGTACTCGAAGTAGTTCCGATAGTCGCCCGACGTCGCGACGCTGGTGTTCGTCACGCGGACGACGGCATGGGGGGCGCGCTCCGACATCGAGGGCGCTTCGACGGCGACCGCCCAGTCGAGGCCTTCCTTGTTGTGTCCCCTGACCCGGATCTCGCCGCCAACCTCCACGAGGTAGTTCTCGAGGCCCATCCGGTTGAGCAGTGCCGCGAGTTCATCGACGGCATGGCCTTTCGCCCAACCCGACAGGTCGACGAACAGGCCGGGGACGTCCTTGCGAACCAGCTTCGCCTCGCAGTCAGCTTCGATCTTGTCATGACCAACGGCCGTCAACGCAGTCGCGATTGCTTCATCCGATGGCGGCTCGGCCACGGGGCCGTCCGGCCCGAATCCCCACAAGTTGACGAGCGGGCCGACCGTCACGTCGAATGCGCCGTCCGTGACTTCGCTGATGCTCAAGGCCCGGCCCAGCATGTCACAGAGTTCTGCAGAGACCAGCATCCAGTCGATGGAGGGATTCGCATTCAGTTTCGACAACTCGGAGTCTGCCCACCACGTTCAAGGTCGCCATCGTCGACGCACCCGGAACACTCGACGAAAACAGGCTCGAGACGGAGGTCGTCGCGACGCTTGCGACCGTCGACGACCT
>JANQGP010000333.1 GCA_028277265.1 Woeseiaceae bacterium
ACCTGATCCAGCCCAGGGTGTTCGGTACCGGCAGGGGGACAGAATGAGCACGCCGGCGCCCGTCCAGCAAAAGCAGACCTCCACGTGGGAGATGTATCGCTCGATCGTCGGAATCGGGGCGTTCTGTGCCCTGCTGATCGTGACGGTCTATACCGCTACCGCCGGGCGCATCGCCGACAACAAGGTACGCTTTCTCAACAGTGCGATAGAGCAGGTGTTGCCGGGAGTGCGATCGACGGTCGAAGTCAGCCTGGATGCGAACGGCGCGTTGATCGCGGCAACCGAGCCTGCCAACTTGCCCGTGTTCCTGGGCTATGGCGCGGACGGCGAGCTGGTCGGCGCAGTCATCACGGCGCAGGGCATGGGGTACGCGGACAACATTACCGTGTTGTATTCCTATTCCTTCGACCTGAAGGCCATCGTTGGCCACAAGGTGCTGGAGAGCAAGGAGACGCCCGGTCTCGGCGACAAGGTCGAGTTGGAACCGCACTTCCTGGCGAATTTCGAGGCACTCGATGCGCGCCTCAATGAAGACGGCACGGCGCTGGCAAACGCGATTGTCACGGTCAAGGAAGGCGAGAAGACCGAGCCCTGGCAAGTCGACGGAATCACCGGAGCGACGATCACGGCGGACGCGATCGGTTCGATTCTGAACCAGGCTTCGAGTGCCTGGCTGCCCGTGCTCGAGCGGGAAGCGCGCGAATTTCAGCCACCGCAGTCGACTGAGGAGTAGAACGTGGCGCCAAAGCAAGTCAAATCGACTGACGAGTTCATCAAGGGACTGTGGCGCGACAACCCCGTGTTCATCCAGATGCTCGGCTTGTGTCCGGCGCTGGCCGTGTCGAACACTGCGATCAATGCGTTGGCCATGGGTGCAGCCACGATCTTCGTGCTCGTGATGGCGGGCCTGTCGGTGTCGTTGCTGCGGAACTTCATTCCGCGTGAGGCCCGCATCGTCAGCTATATCTGCATCATTGCGACGTTCGTGACCTGCGTCGACTACGCGATCATGGCGATCAGCATCGAGTTGCACCGCGCGCTGGGCGCGTTCATAGCATTGATCGTCGTCAACTGTCTCATTCTTGGCCGTTCCGAGGCCTTCGCGTCGAAGAACAAACCGCACGTGGCCGTCATGGACGGTCTGGGTATGGGGGTAGGCTTTACCCTCGCACTGTTTTTTATTGGCGCCATGCGCGAGGTGCTCGGCAGCGGCACGCTGTTCGGTGTGGACCTGTTCCCGGACGGATTCCAGACCTGGACCGTGATGGTGCTGCCGAGCGGCGGCTTCTTCGCGATGGCCATATGGCTGCTGGTCGTGAACTGGATACGCCAGCGTCAGGAGGCCGCTGAGAAGCGGGCGGCTGATCAAACCGGGGAGGCAGCATCATGAACGACCCCGGCTACTGGTCCATCTTCCTGAATGCGGCGCTGATCAACAACTTCGTGCTCGCGTATTTCCTCGGCATCTGCCCGTTCTTCGGTGTATCGGCCAAGCTCGAGACCGCGGTGCGGATGAGCGGCGCGGTCTGCTTCGTCATGCTCGTCGCCTCGGTGTGCGCGTTCGGCATCAACCTGGTGCTCGAAGCGATCAACGCGCCTTACCTCAGGATCATCTCTTACATTCTCGTAATTTCGTCGACGGTCCAACTCGTCGAAATGCTGCTGCGCAAGCTGAGTCCGCCCACGTTCAAGGCCCTGGGCATCTTCCTGCCGCTGATCACGACGAATTGCGCGATCTTCGGCCTCGCGCTGTTCCAGACCAACAAGGGTTACGGGTTCACGCAGGCCATCGTCTATGCGCTGGGCGCGGGTGCCGGATTCGCGCTGGCTCTCGTGCTGATGGCCGGCGTACGTGAGAAACTCGATCTGGCGGACGTACCACAGATTTTCAAAGGAACCGCGGCCGCGCTGGTCGTAGCCGGTATATTATCTATGGGCTTCATGGGATTTGCAGGGCTGGGCAGATGAGCTTCATTGCAGGCATAGTCGTCGCGACCGTTGCGATCTCGGCATTGATCGCGGTTCGAATCATCTCGTTTGAAAGTGCGCTGAGAGAGCGGCTCAAGTCCGGTCGCTCCGAAGACTGCGACTCCGCGGCCTGCTTCGGCGGTTGCAGCTCAGCCAAATCCCGCGCCGATTCCGGACCCACCCCTGACAGCGAAAGAAGGAGTGCCCCTCATGCGTCTTGAAGACTATCCGACAGAACCTCGCTATGACGCGACAATTCTAAGCACAGAACCCATTACCGACGAAGGCGCGGAGGCCGAGGTCCGTGAGCTGGTGCTCGAAGTGGACAGGGACGAGTTCAACTTCGAAATCGGGCAGAGTATCGGCGTGCTGGTCGAGGGCCCGGCGGAATTCGGCGGCTCGTTGCGCCAGCGGCTTTATACGGTTGCCGACACGCCGAGTTCGAAGGGCGATGCGAAGCCGCAGATCAGGCTGGTCGTGCGGCGCTGCGACTACATTGACGACTACAGCGGTGAACAGTATGCGGGCGTCAACTCCAATTACATCTGCGACCGCAAACCGGGCGACAAGCTGTCGATTACGGGCCCCTTCGGCCTGCCGTTCACGGTTCCGGACGACAAGAAAGCCAATCTGCTGCTGATCGGTCTCGGCACCGGCATCGCGCCGTTCCGCGCATTCGTCAAACACATCTACCAGGACGTCGGTGACTGGGAAGGCCGGGTTCGGCTGCTGTACGGCGCACGGTCGGGACTCGAATTGATCTACATGAATGACAAGCGTGACGACTTTGCGCGCTACTACGACGAAGATACGTTCGAGGCATTCCAGGCGTTGAGCCCGCGGCCCAACTGGGCCGACCCGATTGCGTGGGATTACGCGATCGAGGAACGCAGCGGTGAGATTCTGAGCATGCTCGAGGACGAACACACGTACGTCTATGTTGCCGGCCTGGTCCCGATCCGCGACGCACTCGACAACGTGTTTTCCAACATGCTCGGCTCCGAGGATACGTGGGCGAAGAAGAAGGCCGAACTCAAGGAAGCCGGTCGCTGGGTCGAGCTCCTGTATTGAACGAGGTCCAATAGATCATGAGAAGCCTCGTCCCGGCCTGCCTCGTCGTATTGGTCACGATGACCACCCCGGCCGCCGCCGGGGAGGATGAGGAGATCCTGGTGGCCATGTTGCACGATTTCCTGGCGAATTCGGCGGCAAGTGCCGCCCATGAGACGTTCTGGGCCGACGATCTCGTGTACACGTCGTCGAGCGGCGAGCGTTTCGGCAAGGCGGACATCCTGCAGGGATTCGGGACGGACGATGACGCGACGGCAGACGAACCGGCGGCGGTGGTCTATTCGGGCGAGGATGTCGACGTCAGGGTTTACGACGACATGGCCATTGTCACTTTCAAACTCGTCGGCTCGCCGTCAGACGGTTCCGAGGTTCTCTACTACTACAACACGGGCACGTTCGTGAAACGCAACGGCGAGTGGCGCGCCGTTGCGTGGCAGGCCACGAAGATCCCGGCGACGACAACAGACTAGCCAGCATCCGGGGCGTGGCGGAGAACCCTCCCTCACACGCCTGCGCTATGGATTCGGGAGGGTTATCCGCCACGCCTTGCAGCCCGCGTCCAGGATTCAGTCGATCCACTCGAAATGTGCGGTGAAGTGCCGCAGGAACTGTGGCGCCCGGGTGATACGCATGCCGCGAATCGTCTCGCGCCGTTCCCACACCTGCCCGATGGCCTCCAGCACATAGTCCATGTGGCTCTGCGTATAGACACGCCGCGGAATCGCAAGTCGCAACAGGTCGAGGCGCGCCGGGCGTTCCTCACCCGAGTGCGGGTCGAGGCCGAACATCACGGTGCCGATTTCCACCGCGCGTACACCGGCTTCGACGTAGAGTTCGATGGACAATGCCTGGCCCGGGTAGTGCAAGGGCTCGATATGCGGCAGGAAGCGGCGCGCATCGAGGTAGACGGCATGTCCGCCCGCCGGCGCCATGACCGGGATACCCGCTTCAACCAGTCGCTCGACGACATAGCGAGTCGACAGCAACCGGTAGTCGAGATAGTGCTCGTCGAGCGTTTCGCGCAAGCCGACGGCAATGGCTTCGAGATCGCGGCCGGCGAGGCCGCCATAGGTCGGGAATCCCTCCGTCATGATGAGGATATTGCGCTCCCGGCTGGCGAGTTCGGCGTCGTTGGTGCACAGGAAACCGCCGATGTTCCCGAAGGAGTCTTTCTTGGCCGACATCGTGCAGCCGTCGGCGTAGCCGAACATCTCGCGCGCGATATCTATCGCGGCAATATCGGCGTAGCCTTCCTCGCGCCGCTTGATGAAGTGCGCATTCTCGGCAAAGCGGCACGCGTCGATATAAAAAGGAATTCCGGCGGCTTTCGCGATTCGGCTGATCTCGCGAATGTTCGCCATCGAGACCGGCTGACCGCCGCCGGAATTGTTCGTCACGGTGACCATGATCACCGGGATCCTCTCCGGACCGTGTTCGGCGACGAGCTCTTCAAGGGCCGCGGTGTCCATGTTGCCTTTGAACGGGTGGCGCATCTCGATGTCGTCGGCCTCCGGGCAGGGCAGGTCGACAGCCTCGCCGCCGACGAATTCGATGTTGCCTCGAGTCGTATCGAAGTGCGTGTTGTTCGGTACGATGGAGCCGGGTTTGACCATGACGCCGAACAGGATGTGCTCGGCGGCGCGACCCTGGTGTGTCGGGATCACCTGCTCGAAGCCGAAGATATCCTTGACGGTGTCGCGGAATCGATACCAGCTGCGCGCGCCGGCGTAGGATTCGTCACCGCGCATCAGCGCGGCCCAGGCTTCGGACGACATGGCGCTCGTGCCCGAGTCGGTCAACAGATCGATGATCACGTCTTCGGCACGTAACAGGAACGGGTTGTAATGTGCGTCGCGGATCAGTTGAACACGTTCGTCGCGTGTCGTGAGCTTGATCGGTTCCACCATCTTGATCCGGAATGGCTCGATGATCGTTTTCATGGCACCACCGTAGTTGCATCCGTAACCGTTTGATATAAGGGAAATTACTGCGCCTGACCGTTGCCACGGTCCGGATACCGTTCAGGCGGGCCGGCCGGTGCTCTCTCGCGGCAACGGCGCCCGTTTCAGAACCTCGAAACACTAAAGAACACGGGGACTTGGCCGATTACTACGTTGTGAGTTATTGATTCCAGTGAGTTGCATTGGTGAAGCCGCGACGCCTGTCACAATTCTGGGCTATGTGCCTGCTGCTGCTGTGCGCGAGCACCGCATTGGCTACAGGCGGTTCGGCCGAGCTCCCTTATCGCTTCTATACCGTCGTCGACGGCCTCACCCAGTCCCGGGTAATCGACATTGAGCAGGATAAGGCCGGCTATCTCTTGTTCACGACCGCACGCGGCCTCAATCGTTTCGACGGGGACGATTTCGAACACTATACGATCGCCGACGGACTGCCTCACAACTCTCTTTCCGCGCTTCACGTAGGCCCTGCCAACTCGGTCTGGGTTGGCGATGCAAAAGGCGGGCTAACGGCCATTCACGGCGCGCAAGTCGTGCACACGATCACGCCGCTGGAAGGCGCTGATTCGCCTGTCATCGACATCGAAGTCGTCGGCAACCGGCGATTCATCGTCGTGGAGGACTTCGGCATCGTCGAAATCTCCGACGGTGGAAGCGCCTTCACGTCCGAACACATCGCCGGCGATGCCGATACCGGCATACGCGATATCGATGTCACGAAGGACGAGCTCTGGGTCGAGGCAACGTCCGGGTTGTATCGTCTGGTCGTTGGCGACACTGTGTCGTTCGAACTGGCCGACGCGTCAGTTCGCGCTGCCCACGTCGACGCCGGCGGCTCGTTGTGGGTGGCCGACAAGGACGGCCGGATCGGCGTCTGGGAAAATGGCGCTATCTCGCCCAAAGCGCACATCGAAGCCGATGCGGAGATCGTAAGTGTCGTAACGGACATGCGGGGGATCGTGTGGGTCGCGACGCTCGACGAGTTGTTCAGCTTCGATAGCAAGGCCGCACAAGAGCATTTCGAGGCGACGCCTGTGCGACATTACTCCGGCATTGACCAAATCACGTCGCTGTTCGTTGACAGAGAGGATTCGCTGTGGATATCGAGCGCGACCAGCCTGGTCCGTTTTCTCGGTGACCGGTTCCGTCACTATCGGCTTCGCACCAGTACCGACCAGGAAACGGTCTGGACGATCGCCGAAGACAGGCAAGGGCGCATGTGGTTCGGCACGCAGTCGAAGTTGCTCGTTCGCGAAATCGATGAATCGCTGGCCGTCGTCGGACCGGAGTCGGGCATCCCGGAGGGAGTAGTCCGTGCCTTGATAGCGGACTCCGAGGGCATCATGTGGGTCGGCATGACGGCCCGCGGCCTGTTCCGGATGGACCCGGCAACGATGCAGGCAGAGCATGTCGCCGCGAGCGGCAATGTCAGCGTCCTGGACATTCAGATCGC
>JANQGP010000212.1 GCA_028277265.1 Woeseiaceae bacterium
TGGCGAGATATGCCGGGAACAGTTTCCGAATCCATAGCGCAGGCGTGTGAGGAAACTTTTCCCGGCATATCAGTGAGTTATCCTCGACCGGGAACTCCGTGTGGCCGAAGACCTCTAAAGTAATGAGTGCGTAAGTCACTCGCCTGTTTACCTCCCTAAGCAGGCGCGCAACACGGTAACCCCAAGCCTGTTGCTTCTTCTGGCCCCGGGGCGCTAGATGCGCTTCGGGGCTTTTTATTGCTCAAGTTTCAGGAATTCCTCGAGCTTGTCCCGCGCCTCCGCCTCGCCGAGGCGACTCTGCGCCGAAAACAGCTGCACTGTTGCCGTGTCGCCGAGTTCACGCCCGACCTCGAGCAGCGCCGTCGCGGCCTGACCGCGCTTGAGCTTGTCGGCCTTCGTGAGCAGGACATGCGTCGGCAGGCCCACGGTGCCGGCATAGCCAAGCATCTGCCGGTCGAACTCGGTCAGCTGTCGCCGGATGTCGACGATCAGGAACATGCCACGCAATGAGGCCCGGGTCTCGAAATAGTCGGCCATGAGATCGGCCCAGTGGTCCCGCATCTTCTGTGACACCCTCGCGAAACCATAGCCCGGCAGGTCCACGAGGCGCTCCGTCGACGTCAGTGCGAAGAAATTGACGAGCTGGGTCCGGCCCGGCGTCTTGCTCGTCCGGGCGAATTGCCGGCGGTTGACGAGGACATTGATCGCACTGGACTTTCCCGCGTTCGAACGGCCCGCAAACGCGACTTCCGTGCCCTTGTCCGGAACGAACTGGGCGAGCGCGTTCGCGCTCTTGATAAAGGCGGCTCGGGGGTAGTGCGACATAGGTATGCCCGGCGGTTTGTGTGTATAATTCGCGCTTGCTGAGTTCGGGACCGGGCCGCCAGTTTGACCGGTTCGAGGTCACGCAGCAAGGCGGTTGGCCGCCTTCCATTCCGGCACCTCGCAATATGTCTCAGTCAACGAATTCGATAAGCGGCGCTGGTCGTGACCAGCGCGGGGAAGTAACGGTTAGAACATAATGAAGATCAAGCTCGCTCCGCTTTTTGCGATAGCCTCTCTGGCGCTTTTCGCAACCCAGGCGCACGCCGACAGTCTCGTCGAAGGCTCCGCCGAGAACGGCGAGGCCAAATCGCTGCCCTGCACGGCCTGTCACGGTCCGGCGGGCAACAGCTCGAACGCCCTGTGGCCGAATATCGCCGGCCAGAATGCGCCCTACATACTGGCCCAGCTCAAGGCGTTCAGGGACGGCTCTCGCCAGGACCCGCTGATGTCCGGACAAGCGATGGTGTTGTCTGACGAAGACATGGCGGACCTCGCCGTCTACTACGAAAGCCTGCAACCGGCCGCGCAGTCCGTAAAAGACCCGTCGAGCGTCGATCGCGGCGAAGCCCTGTACCGCGGCGGCGACAGCGAGGCCGGGGTGGCCGCGTGTATTGCCTGCCACGGCCCGACCGGCAACGGCAATCCTGCCGCCAAGTACCCGGCGCTGCGCGGCCAGCACGCCGACTACACGGCCAAGCAGCTGCGCGACTACAAGTCCGGCGCGCGCGTCAGTGACGGCAAGACCCGCGTAATGCGCGACATCGCCGAACGTCTCAGCGAAGAGGATATCGAGGCACTTTCTTCGTATGTGCAGGGTCTGAGATAAGCGACATCATCGCGTCCGGGAAGACACTATGAAAAAACTGTATCTGGCCCTTGGTGCCGTTGCATTGTTCGGCGTCGGCATACTCATCGCCGTGTCCCTGTCGCGGGACGATGCCCCGCAGCCGGTTGCCGGGGCACCTGTGGACGAACCGGCTGAGACGTTGGAAACCGTCGCCGAGGCCGAAGACGCCGTTGCACCGGCAACCGAGGAAACACTCGAAGTCGTCGAGGAATCGGCAGCTGTCGAGGAAGAGTCCGACGACGAACCGATCGTGCTGGCAATGGCCGACACGGACGACGTTGCTGCGCGTGAGTGGAAGTTCAAGGAGGGCGAGCACTACTTCCGCATGGTGCCGACTCAGCCGACGGTTGGCGGCGCCGACAAGATCGAAGTCGCCGAGCTCTTCATGTACAGCTGTCCCCATTGCTACACGTTGGAGCCGTATCTCAAGCAGTGGAAGGCGGACCTCGATCCCGGTGTCCGGTTCGTCCGCATTCCGGCGCAGTGGAACCGGCTCGCGGTATTGCATGCCCAGGTCTATTACACGCACGAGATCCTCGCACGCAACGGCACGCTCGAAAACGGACAGGGCCTGCACGAAGCTATGTTCGAGGAATTCCACCGGCGCGGAAACCGGCTGACGTCCGAAGACGCCATCATGCGTGTCTTTGCCCGTTTCGGCGTGTCGGCCGAGGACTTCAGGAAGACCTGGGATTCGTTCGAGGTAAATCAGAAGATGCGCGTTGGCGCCGACCTCGCACGTCGGTACAACGTAAACTCCGTGCCGACCGTGGTTGTGAACGGCAAGTACCGTACCAGCGCGGGCGACGCCGGCGGCTATGACGAGTTGCTCGAGCTCATCGACGAACTGACGGTCAGGGAAGGACTGCGCTAGCCGCTGTCTTCCGCAACGATCCTGAACGCGCCGCTCCCCGAGCGGCGCCAGTACATTCGGCGCACGGAAACGACCTTCCGCGCGTCGCCTTCGGTCACCTCGAGCCGGAACCGGCTCAGATACAGCCCGTCTTCCGCCGGGTCACCCAACAGTAGAAGCTCACTGATGCTGACGCCGCTGATCGCTCGTCGGGCGAATGTCTGCATGCTGAACGACGACCACTCGGCCTTGCTCATCCCCCAGTGACGAAACGTCTCGTCATACGCATCCAGCCAGGCGTGCATGTCGCGCTCTTCGAGCGCGCTGCCCCAGCCCATTACCGCGGCTTCGAGCGATACCCGCGTTGCCTCGACGTCGCCGGGCTCCGCCCAGTCGAGGCGACTCGATATCAGCACCGGCGTCACGTTCGGCACGAAGCGCCTCTCGAGCGCCTGCAGGCGCTCGTTCGGCAGGGCAATACAGCCATCGGTGTCCAGCGGCGGCCGGTTACCGCCGTTCGGGTCGACGCCGTGCACCCAGATACCGTCACCCGTGCGGCCGACGTGTCGATCCCAGGCGTTGGGATAGTCCAGCGGAAACGCGGTAATACCGTACTTGTCGTGCAGCCTGGTCGTATCGAGCTGCTCGGTGACGAAGTAGATGCCGAGAGGCGTCTTGCGGTCGCCCTCGCGTTCCTTGCGGATACCGCCCCGACCTATCGACATATAGTCCTGCCCCGCCGGGATGAAACGATAGTCGTCCTCGCGGTCGAAGCGATAGAATGACGACGTCTCGGTCTCCGCGATGAAGATCGTCTCGATCGTGCCGGGCACGCGCAGCAGCCACTCGGGTACCTGCTGCGCATCGGCGGCTACGGAAAAGCAGATCAGCAATAGAATCGGCGCGCGCTTCGGCATGCCCCGATATTACAGGTCGGTCGCGGGCATGCTAAGGTCATCGTCGTCGTACTTCCTGCCGGGGCGCGCCGTGAAACGATTCCTGACCGCACTGACTCTGATCCTCTGTTTCGGCACCGTCATTGCCGACAACAGCATGGACGAAGCCTTCCGGAACATTGCCGGCGAGTTCATCAGCGACCTGACGAATCTGTCGCCGGTGACGGCAACGATGATCGGCGATCACAGTGCCGATGACGAACTCGACAATGTCGACGATGCGGCCCGCGAAGAGAAGCTGATGCTCCTTCGTGAATACGAGACGGCGCTCGGCCGTCTCGATCGCGACCGGTTGTCGCGGCCAAACCAGGTCGATGCCGAGTTGCTCGCGCATGAGATCGAGTCGAGCATCTGGCAGATCGAGACATTGCAGGAATGGGCGTGGAATCCGCTCTACTACGTGGACACCTCGGGCGGATCGATCTACAGCCTGATGTCGCGCGATTT
>JANQGP010000422.1 GCA_028277265.1 Woeseiaceae bacterium
CCGTGGCAGTTGAATCGCAGGGGGGTTGCGCGCACAATGCGCCGTCGCGTGACCGACGCACACCGCGTATCGACGCTGGAGAGGTGGCAGAGCGGTTGACAGACCGACACAGTCGGTCTGGACGCACGAGTTCGGCGAGTGCGCCCGAAGGGGTGAGTCGCCGCAGGCGACGAATCTATCCCACCCGGGCGGTAGTATTGGAGATTCGGAGAGGTGGCAGAGCGGTTGAATGCACTGGTCTTGAAAACCAGCAAAGGTTAGTAGCCTTTCGTGGGTTCGAATCCCACCCTCTCCGCCAGAAAAACAACACAGTCTGCGCACCGGTCCGGTTCGGTGGATACATGGGCGCTCGTCCCGATACAATCGAGCAGCTTCATGATCGACCGGCGGCTCCTGTCCAATGCGCCCGCTCGAACGACGAAGAATGTCTACTCCGAAGAGACAGGACTTGGTCCGCAGGCGTCAGTCTTCCTTTTTTTGGACGCACTTATCGTCAGTCTTCGCCCAATAGTCGGTATCCTCTGCTGTTCGGTAACTCCAATCGCTCAAGGCTCCGGTTTCGCGGTCGACCACGACAGTCAATCGTGTGCAGTACTTGGAGTTTGTCCCGATCAGCATGCCTAGGTACGGTATGTATTGAGTTGCATCGGCACGAGTGTGTATTCCTTCATAGACCCACATGATCGTTCCGTCGTCTCTCGGAATTGTCACTGACGGCGATCCTAGAGCTTCTTCGAGCTCTTGGGCCGAGGTGACAGATTCTTGAATCGCTAACGCGTCCTCTTCTTCGACATAAGATCCTTGTGTGGAACAGGCAACGACAAAGAAACACGCCATTAGTGCAACCGTATTTCTCTTGTTGAGGAGAGTTCCAAATTGCAGAGTGCGGGAATTGTTCACAGACATCCTAGTAGGCCTCCTGCGCGAATTCGAAGATATAGACCGACTGTCACCAGTGGGAATTGTAACGCACGGTGGACGGCGGGCGAGAATGCGAAGTGAAGCGGTCACTCACCCAGCGCCAGCAGGCCGATGCACTGATGAGGGCGGCAGGCGACTTCCGATGGGTAGTTGGTCCACTCCGTGCACCAGTCGAAGCAAAACGAATTCGGGAAGCCCTAGAATCTCCCTGCAAATCCGAAAGCTGCCACCCTCTCCGCCAGAAAACATGAATGGGCCCTGTTTGATCCAGGCAGCGACGAAGTCGCAAGTGGGCTCACGCCGCCTGTGGCGGCGGGTGTATCCCACAGGCTATGCTTTGCCCACTCCAATCTGAGGAAATCTGATGCCCACCATCCTCATAACCGGCTGCAACCGCGGCATCGGCTTCGAACTGGCTTCGCAGTATCACGCTCGCGGCGACAGTGTCATCGGCGTCTGCCGGGCAAGCAACGATTCCCTCGACGAACTCGGTATCCGTGTCATCGATGGCATCGACGTCGCCGGTCCCGAGGGTATCGCAGCGCTCAGGCAGGCCGTTGGCGACGAGCCGATCGACGTCCTCATCAACAATGCCGGCATCCTGCGCCGGGACCGGTTCGGCGAACTCGACTACGACGAGATGACGCTCCAGTACCGGGTCAACACGCTCGGGCCGCTGCGCGTCACCGAGGCGCTCGCGGACAATCTCCGCGAGGGCTCGAAGGTCGCAATCGTGACGAGCCGCGTCGGGTCGATCGACGACAACGGGTCGGGCGGGAACTGGGGCTACCGGGTTTCGAAGACCGCCGTCAACATGGTCGGTATGAACCTCATGCACGAGCTTCGCCCGCGCGGCATCGCCGTTGCCTTGCTGCATCCGGGCCTCGTCGCGACCGAAATGACGGGCAACCACGGCATCTCGCCGGCCGATTCCGCCCATGGCCTGATCGAGCGGATTGGCGAGCTGACCCTGGATACCTCGGGCGGCTTCTGGCACGCCGAAGGTTACCGCCTGCCCTGGTAAGACCGGCCGGGCGATGATCAGGGCACGATCTTCTCGAGACCGCCCATGTAAGGCTTCAGAACCTCGGGTATCCGGATACTGCCGTCCGCTTCCTGGTAGTTTTCCATGACGGCGATCAGCGCCCTCCCCGCAGCGACACCGGACCCGTTCAATGTGTGAATGAGTTCGGGCTTTCCTGTCTCGGGGTTACGGCGCCTGGCCTGCATGCGCCGTGCCTGGAAATCATTGCAGTTGCTGCACGACGAGATCTCCCGGTACCGCTGCTGACCCGCCAGCCAGACCTCGATGTCGTAGGTCTTGGCCGAGCCGAAGCCGGTATCGCCCGAGCACAGCGTGATCACCCGGTACGGCAGCTCGAGTTTCTGCAGGACTGCCTCGGCATGGCCGGTCAACTCCTCGAGCGCATCCATCGAAGTGTCGGGCGCGACGAAGTGAACGAGCTCGACCTTCTCGAACTGGTGCTGGCGAATCATGCCGCGCGTATCCTGGCCGTGAGAGCCCGCCTCGGAGCGGAAGCACGGCGTATGGGCCGCGTACCGGATCGGCAGCGACTCGGCGTCGAAGATCGTCTCGCGCGCGAGATTGGTCACCGGCACCTCGGCCGTCGGAATCAGGTAGAACGGCGGTTCGTCCGTCGTCTTGAACTGGTCTTCCTCGAACTTCGGCAGCTGGCCCGTACCGATCAACGCAGGCGGTTTGACGAGATACGGCACGTAGGTCTCGACGTAGCCATGATCGGTCGTATGGGTATCGAGCATGAACTGGATCAGGGCGCGCTGCAGCCGCGCCAGCGGCCCGGTCATCACGGCAAAGCGCGCTCCGGAAATCCGGCTCGCGGCATCGAAGTCCAGCTGACCGAGCCGTTCGCCGAGTTCGATGTGATCCCGTGCCTCGAAACCGGGATCCGCTGGTTCGCCCCAGCGCCGCACTTCGACATTGTCGTCCTCTGTATCGCCGACCGGGACGTCATCGGCGATCAGGTTCGGCAGACCGAGTTCGACGTCGCGCAATTCGGCCTGAACCGTCTGCAACGCGGCCTCATTCGCCTCGAGACGCTCGCCCATCTGTTTGACCGCGTCCAGCAGCGGCTCGATGTCCTCGCCCCGCGCTTTCGCCTTGCCGATACTCTTCGCACTCGCATTACGTTCGCTCTGCAACCGCTCGGTTTCGACCTGCAACGACTTGCGCCGTTCCTCGAGCGCGAGATAACCATCGGCATCGAACACGAAACCGCGTCGGGCCAGGTTGGCCGCGACATCCGCTGCCGACTGGCGAAGAAGTTTTGGATCGATCATTGCTGTTTTCTCTGCTGCGCGCGGCGCGCTATGTCGTCGAGCTTTTCCTTGATACGGATCTCGAGTCCGCGCGGCACGGGATGATAATACGTCGTCGAGCGCATGTCGTCGGGAAAGTAACTCTCTCCCAGCGCGACCGCGCCGTCCTCGTCATGGGCGTAGCGGTAGCCATCGCCGTAGCCGAGATCCTTCATGAGGCGCGTCGGTGCATTTCGCAGATGCATCGGCACCTCGAGTGAGCCGAGGTCGCGGGCATCCTTCATCGCCGCTTTGAACGCCGTATACACGGCATTGCTCTTCGGTGCGCAGGCGAGGTAGACGACCGCCTGGCCGATCGCCAGCTCCCCTTCGGGGCTGCCGAGACGTTCGTAGACGCCCCAGGCATCGAGCGCGACCCGGAGGCTTCGAGGGTCGGCATTGCCGACGTCCTCGGACGCCACACGAATGAGCCGCCGGGCGATGTACAGCGGGTCGCAGCCACCATCGAGCATGCGCGCGAACCAGTACAGCGATGCATCGGGGTCGGTACCACGAATCGCCTTGTGCAATGCCGAAATCTGGTCGTAAAAATACTCGCCCCGGTTGTCGAAACGGCGGCGGCTCCCCGAGGCAACCTCAGCGACGGTCTCGGCCGAGATCCTGCCCCCGTCGCTCAGGTCCGCGGCAAGCTCCAGCAGGTTCAGGGCGCGCCGGGCATCGCCGTCGGCCGCCGCCGCGATCATGCGCAGCGATTCGTCGTCGATCGCGTACTTATCGGCGAGGCCACGCTCCGCATCCGCCAGGGCCCGGTTCAGTACCGCGACGAGATCCTCCTCGGACAGTGCCCTCAGAACATAGACACGCGCTCTCGACAACAGCGCATTGTTGAGTTCGAACGACGGATTCTCCGTCGTTGCGCCGATGAATGTGAGCGTGCCGTCCTCGACAAACGGCAGGAATGCATCCTGCTGCGCCTTGTTGAAGCGATGCACCTCGTCGAGGAACAGGACGGTGCCGCGATTGCTCATCTGGCGGTGTTTCTCGGCCTCGGCAACGGCCGCGCGGATATCCTTGACGCCGGCCATGACCGCCGACAGCGCGATGAAGTGCGACTCGGTCGTTGCCGCGATCAGGCGTGCGAGCGTGGTCTTACCCGTTCCGGGAGGGCCCCAGAACACCATCGAATGCGCACGGCCTTGCTCGATCGCCCGCCGCAACGGTTTTCCGGCGTCGAGCAGATGATGCTGACCCGTGAACTCGGCAAGCGTAGCCGGACGCATGCGATCGGCCAGCGGCCGATCCACTGCCGTGTCGTTGGAGAACAGGTCAGTCAATTCCGGGTTTGTCTCGCGTACCAGTTTTCAGCGCGCAGCCCCCATCCACCGAGGCCTGCCAACGCGACTGCAAGACCGACAATTATACCGGCTGTATTCGCGGCTATGTCGAACTGGTCAGCCGCGCGATAGCGCACATACATCTGGAAAAACTCGAGGAGCGCACCGAATACGATGAGTCCCAGCCCGACGAACCAGTATCCGCGTCGTTCCACGAGCCCGGCAAACCAGATCGACAGGGCGAAGAACGTCAGCCCGTGGACCCATTTGTCCGCGTTCTCGATAAAGGACAGGGCATCCGCCTTGTTGCCGAACCAGACCGCCGGCGACAACGCGCCGATCAGGACCAGCACGAGCAAAGCCAGGCTCGCCGAGCGCCAGAAGGCGGGGTGCTGCAGCGGCAGCATCAGGGCGTCGCGTCGTCGGCAGCAACAGGCATGCCGACGAGATCGGCATCGTCCGGCACCGCAAAGCGAAATCGCTCGGCGTCGATCGGCTCATTGGTCGTGACGTCATAAAGAGCGACGAGCGTTGTCTGCTCGAGATTGTCGAAGAACACCATGCGAGTCAGCGCGCCGCCGGTGAATCCCAGTTCCATGCGCTCGAATCCGCTCGTCGTGTCACGCGGAATCATGCGGACCCAGGTCGTCCCCTTTTCGACCGATGACCCGTCGAAGCGAAACTGCGCGAGCGCATCGTCGCTGCCGCCGAGAAGCAGTGCCGGCGTATTGGCCAGAGCGTCCGCCTGCGGCTTGACCGTCACCTGCGCCAGATCGACGTCGTAGCTCCAGATATTGAGGCCGTCGGCGACGAGCCATTGCTCATAGGGCTCGCTGTAGGACCAGCGAAAGCGGCCGGGGCGCTCGATCTCCAGCGTACCGCTCGAGCGCTCCACGATGTGGCCGTCGGCATCGATCAGCGACTGTTCGAAGCGCCCCTGCAGCGTGATGACGTTCTCGACGAAATCGCCGACGAGCTGCTCGCCGACCTCATCGCCGACAGCCTGTGCGAATGTGAGCGACTGAGCCGTCAGCAGCGTCACGGTCAGAAGGAGTTTTCGGGTCACGTACCGGTCCTTATCGCCTGTCAATGCCTCACTCGTCGGCCGGGCTCGCCGGCACGAGGATTTCCCGGGTGCCGTTCGGCTGGAGCGGACCGACCAGTCCGGCCGCCTCCATCGACTCGACCATGCGAGCCGCGCGGTTGTAGCCGATCTTGAGGCGCCGCTGCACACCGGATATCGAGGCTTTGCGGGTCTCCATGACCACCTGCACGGCCTGATCGTACAGCGGATCCTGTTCGGCATCCGCGCTGTCCGGAGACGGCTTGTCGATTCCGGTCAGTCCAGGAGTTGGACTCGACGGGCCCTCGAGAATTTCATCGATGTAGCGCGGCTGACCGGTCTTCTTCAGGTGCCGCACGACCGAGTGGACCTCGTTGTCGGCCACAAATGCGCCGTGCACACGGATCGGCAGCGAGGTACCGGGCGGCAAGTACAGCATGTCGCCGTGGCCGAGCAGGTTCTCGGCGCCCTGCTGGTCGAGGATCGTACGCGAATCGACTTTCGCCGATACCTGGAACGCAATCCGCGTAGGCACGTTGGCCTTGATCAGGCCCGTGATGACGTCGACCGACGGGCGTTGTGTTGCAAGGATCATATGGATACCCGACGCGCGCGCCTTTTGCGCAAGCCGTGCGATAAGCTCTTCGACTTTCTTGCCGACGATCATCATCATGTCGGCGAGTTCATCGATGATCACGACAATGAACGGCAGGGGCGTCAACGTCGGATGCTCGATCGGTTTCTCTTCGTCAAAAAGTTCGGGTGGCCGGAACGTCGGGTCCGGGATCGGTTCACCCGCATCGATCGCCTCGCGGACCTTGCGGTTGTAGCCGCCGATGTTGCGAACGCCGAGCGCCGCCATCAACGAGTAGCGTCGGTCCATTTCCGCGACGCACCAGCGCAACGAGTTCGACGCCTCCTTCATGTCGGTGACGACGGGTGCAAGCAGGTGCGGGATGCCCTCGTAGACCGACAGCTCGAGCATCTTCGGATCGATCATGATCATCCGGACCTGCTCGGGCTGCGTCTTGTAGAGGATGCTGAGAACCATCGCATTGATCGCAACGGACTTGCCCGAACCGGTGGTGCCGGCGATGAGCAGGTGCGGCATGCGCGCGAGATCCGCGACGACGGAATTGCCGCCGATGTCCTTGCCGAGCGCGAGCGTGATCGGCGACGCCATGTCGTCGTACGCCCGCGACTTGAGAATCTCGCCCAGCGTAACGAGCTGGCGATTCTCGTTCGGGATCTCGAGACCCACGTACGATGTGCCGGGAATCACCTCGACAATGCGCACACTTACCACGGACAGCGAGCGGGCCAGGTCTTTCGCGAGGTTCGCGATCTGGCTGCCCTTGACGCCGGGCGCCGGGTCGAGTTCGAAACGGGTGATGACCGGGCCGGGCGAAACCGACTTGACCTCGACGTCGATGCTGAAGTCCTTGAGTTTGAGCTCGACGAGCCGCGACATCGCTTCGAGCGAATCCTTGGACCACCCCTGTTTCTGCTCCGGTGGATCGTCGAGCAGCGCGAGCGGCGGCAGCTCGCCCGCTTCGGCCGCTTCGAACAGCGGCACCTGGCGTTCTTTCTCGGCGCGCACGCTGGGTTCGAGTGTCGGTAAAGTCGGTTCGATTCGCGGCTTGGGCCGTTTTGCCTTGAGCTTCTTTTCTACTTTGACGATATCCTGGCGCTCGGCCGCGTTGCGCCGCCCTTCCGCCTTGTCCCGCAGCTCGCCGATCTTGACGACCGCGTGCTCGTAGCCGGCAAGACACCATTGGCCGATGCGGTCCATGACGCTGATCCAGGAGATGCCGAGGAACAGCGAGATCGATGCCACCCACAGGCAGAACAGCAGCGTGCTGGCGCCGAGCAGCTTCATGACGCTCGCGAGACCGTCGCCGACAGCCTGACCGATGATGCCGCCCGCCGAATTCGTGAAACCGGCCGGGGAGAAGTGCAGCGCCGCGAGCGCACAGCTCGTGATCAAGGTGGCGAGAAAGCCGCCGAGTCGCAGGCCGAAGTCGAGCTTGGTCAGGGCTATCTGGGTCTTCTGCTCGCGGTACAGCATCCAGCCGAGGTAGAAGACCATCAGCGTGAACAGGTACGCGGGACGCCCGAAGAAATCGAACAGCAGGCCTGCCGTATAGCTCCCGACACGGCCGACGCCATTGCGCACGGCACCATCCGAAGTCGCGTGACTGAAACTCGGATCGGCCGGGTCGTAGGTAAACAGCGCGTACCAGAGAATCAGCGCGATCGCACCGAAAACGTACAGCGCGCCTTCGCGCAGGGCTCGGTGAACCTGTGACGAAACGCGCGGCTCGGGCTGCCTGGCTTTAGCGGCTCTTGCCATAAAGATTCCGTTTTCCCTAAACTCTTGCCCAAGGTCAGTCCGACCCGCATAAAGCGCGCCCGCATCGTAGCCCTTGAAAACCGCTTCGTGGGTCGCATTTCAGGGCCTTCTGCGGGCGCTTTTGCACGTCGTTAAATAACGGACAAAGTATACATGAGTGACACCAGACATTGCCGGGTTCTGATCCTGGGCTCGGGTCCGGCCGGCTATGCAGCGGCCGTCTATGCGGCTCGGGCCAATCTCGATCCGGTCATGATCACGGGCATCGAACAAGGCGGTCAGCTGATGACGACAACCGACGTCGATAACTGGCCGGGCGACGTCGAAGGCCTGCAGGGTCCGGAACTCATGGATCGCATGTTGCGCCACGCGAAACGCTTCGATACCGAAGTGATCAACGATCATATTCACAAAGCCGACGTCACGCAGCGGCCGTTTCGCCTCGAGGGCGACTACGGCAACTACACCTGCGACGCGCTGATCATCGCGACGGGCGCGACGGCAATGTACCTTGGCCTCGACTCCGAAGAGGCGTACAAGGGCCGCGGCGTATCCGCCTGTGCGACCTGCGACGGCTTCTTCTACCGCGGCAAACCGGTCGCCGTCATCGGTGGCGGCAACACGGCCGTCGAAGAAGCACTGTACCTGTCCAATATCGCCTCGAAAGTCACGCTCGTGCATCGTCGCGACGCGTTGCGCGCCGAGAAGATCCTGCAAAAACACCTCTTTGAAAAGGAGGCGGAAGGCAAGGTCGAGATCCGCTGGGACCACGTGCTCGACGAGGTGCTTGGTGACGATACCGGCGTAACCGGCATGCGCATTCGAAGCACGAAGGACGATTCGCAAACCGACGACATTGCCGTGAACGGCCTCTTCATTGCGATAGGTCACAAGCCGAACACCGGTCTGTTCGTTGGACAGCTCGACATGAAGAACAATTACATCATCGTCAAGTCGGGTATCGAGGGCGATGCAACGGCGACGAGCGTTCCCGGCGTGTATGCCGCCGGCGACGTCGCGGACCAGGTGTATCGACAGGCCGTTACGTCGGCGGGCGCCGGCTGCATGGCGGCATTGGACGCCGAGAAGTTCATCGAATCGCTGGAATCGTCGAATGCGGGCGCGGACAACGCCGCCGCTTGATGCCGCGGTGTCCGCTTGAAGGTCACCGTTCTCGAAAGCATCGCCGACATTGACGGCGCCGACTGGGACGCGCTTGCCGGCGACGCATACCCGTTTCTGAGGCACGCTTTCCTGTCACTGGCCGAGAGCACGGGTAGCGTCACGCCCGACGCGGGCTGGACACCGCGCCACCTCGTACTCGAAGACGGCGGCCAGCTACGCGCCGTGATGCCCTTGTACGAAAAGACCCATTCGTGGGGTGAATTCGTCTTCGACTGGGCTTGGGCGCAGGCCTACGAGCGGGCCGGATTCGACTACTACCCGAAACTCGTCTCGGCGGTACCGTTCACGCCTGCACCGAGCCCGCGCTTTCTGCGGGCCGATCCCGACGACAGCGCAGCTGCGGCGCTGCTGATCGATGCTGCGATCGACCTCGCGCACGACACCGGCTGTTCGTCCTTCCACATGCTGTTTCCGTCGGCTGACGAGGTTCCGCTGCTCGAGGAAGCCGGGCTGCTCATGCGAAAGGACTGCCAGTTTCACTGGCACAACCGCGACTACGGCGGCTTTGACGACTTTCTTGCGACGTTCACGTCGGCGAAACGCAAGAAAGCCCGTCGCGATCGCCGCAAGGTCAGCGAACAGGGCATCCGCTTCCGGCGGCTGAAGGGACGCGACCTCGACAACGCTGCCTGGGCGATCGTCTATGCCCTGATTGCGCGCACGTTCATGCTGCGCGGATCTCTGCCCTACTTCAACCGGGCATTCTTCGAAGGCCTGTCTGATCAACTGCCCGACAATATTCTCGTCGTCCTGGCCGAAATCGACGCCCGGGCGGTCGCAGCGGCCGTGTTCTTCGAGAGCGACAAGGCCCTGTACGGGCGATACTGGGGAAGCGAAGGGCATTTCGATGCACTGCACTTCGAAACCTGTTACTACCAGGGCATCGAGTACTGCATCGAAACCGGCAAGCAGCTGTTCGAACCCGGTACGCAGGGCGAGCACAAGATAGCCCGCGGCTTCTCGCCCGTGACGACCCGGTCGGCACACTGGCTCGCCCGGCCCGAATTCTCCCACGCCATCGAACGTTACCTCGACGCCGAAGGACGGCACATCGATCGCTACATCGAAGCGGTCGACGCGCACACGCCCTACAAGGCCGGAGACGACACCTGATCGATGGCGGCGAACCGTATACGCTGGCTCAACCCGGACGACCCGCCCGACGCCTTTCCGCCGGTTTCGGCCGCGCTGCGCGAACCCGACGGATTGCTCGCCGCGGGTGGCGACCTTAGCAGCAAACGCCTGCTTGCCGCCTATCGGCGCGGTATTTTCCCCTGGTATGACGAGGGCCAGCCCCTACTGTGGTGGGCACCGGACCCGCGTTGCGTGTTCCTTCCCGGCGACCTTCACATCTCACGACGCCTGCGCCGGGAGCTGCGCCGCTCGAACGCAGAGATTCGCTTCAACACCGCGTTCGGCGACGTGATTCGAGCCTGCGCGCAGCCCCGCAAGTATGGGCCCGGCACCTGGATCACTCCGGACATGATCGGTGCGTACCAGCGACTTCACGACGAAGGCTGGGCGCATTCGATCGAGATATGGCTGGACGAACGCCTGACGGGCGGCCTCTACGGCCTCGCCATCGGCGCGGCGCTGTTTGGCGAGTCGATGTACTCGGATACGCCGAATGCATCGAAATACTGCCTGGTCCTGCTCGACAAGCTCCTCCGCGACGGCAGACTTGGTCTCGTCGATTGCCAGGTCCGGTCGAGTCACTTGCTGACCCTCGGCGCGAGCGTGATTCCCAGGGCCGATTTCGCCGGGAGGCTCGACACGCTGTGTGAGCCGGTCTCGCGATTTGAATCCTGGCCCGGCGCCCCCATTAAGGTACTGGAATTGTTGGCAAATTGACCGTTGCGGGCCTTGCACATTGCATTACCCGGGCCGTTTCTGCACAATTCGCGAGCCTTTATAGCAGCAGAGGAATTCCAGACCCTTGGCGAAAGAAGATGCCATTCAGATGGAAGGCGTGGTCAAAGAGACCTTGCCGAACACGACGTTCCGGGTAGAACTCGAGAACGGGCACGTGGTGACGGCGCACATTTCCGGCAAGATGCGCAAGAACTACATACGAATTCTCACGGGCGACAAGGTCACCGTCGAGCTCACACCTTACGACCTGTCCAAAGGCCGCATCGTCTACCGCGGACGCTAATCCCGGGCGCTACTCCGTCGCCTGATCTTCCGGTTGGTGCGTCAGTTCCTTCAGAACCGGTTCCGAAACAAGATCCAGCTCGCCGTCTTCGTTGACGGTTACGCGCACGTGCCCACCGTCCTCGAGGCTGCCGAATAACAGCTCCTCGGCGAGCGGCCGCTTGATCTGCTCCTGGATGACACGCGCCATGGGCCGTGCACCCATCTTCGGGTCGTAGCCGCGCTCGGCAATCCACTCGCGCGCCGCGTCGTCGAGTTCGAGTGTGACGTTGTTGTTGCCGAGCTTGGCCTCGAGCTCGACAACGAGCTTGTCCACGACGCGCATGATCGAGTCGAGTTCGAGCGGCGCGAACTGGATGATCGCGTCGAGACGATTGCGGAACTCCGGCGTGAACGACTTCTTGAGGATCTCCATGCCGTCTGCCGAATGATCCTGCTTCGTGAAACCGATAGAGGCGCGGCTCATCTCCTGTGCGCCGGCGTTCGTCGTCATGACCAGAATGACGTTGCGGAAGTCGGCCTTGCGGCCGTTGTTGTCCGTTAGCGTGCCGTGGTCCATGACCTGCAACAGCAGGTTGAAAACCTCGGGATGAGCTTTCTCGATCTCGTCGAGCAACACGACCGCATGCGGGTTCCTGGTCACGGCCTCGGTCAGCAAGCCACCCTGGTCGAAACCGACGTAGCCCGGCGGCGCGCCGATAAGGCGCGACACCGTGTGACGCTCCATGTACTCCGACATATCGAAGCGGATCAACTCGACACCCATGAGCAAGGCAAGCTGACGGGTCACTTCGGTCTTGCCGACGCCGGTCGGGCCGGCGAACAGGAAAGCACCGATCGGCTTGTCTTCCTCACGCAGGCCGGAACGTGACATCTTGATCGCACCGGCAAGCGCCTCGATCGCGCGATCCTGGCCGAAGATCGTGAGCTTGAGGTCGCGCTCCAGGGTCCGCAGCGTGTCGCGATCCGATGCCGATACGCTCTTGGCCGGAATGCGCGCCATCTTTGCCACGATATTCTCGACCATCTCGACCGTCACGGTTTCACCGCGATCGGCGACCGGCTGCAGCCGCAGGTTCGCGCCGGCTTCGTCCATGACGTCGATGGCCTTGTCCGGCAGGTGGCGGTCATTGATATGGCGCGCCGAAAGCTCGACGGCCGCCTCGAGTGACGCGGGCTCGTAACGAATGCCATGGTGTTCCTCAAACCGGGATTTCAGCCCGTTGAGGATGGCGACGGTCTCGGGAATGGTCGGCTCAGGTACATCCACTTTCTGGAAACGTCTCGCAAGTGCATGATCTTTCTCGAAAATACCTCGATATTCCGAGTAGGTCGTCGAGCCGATGCAGCGCAGCTCGCCGTTGGCGAGAACGGGCTTGATCAGGTTGCTCGCGTCCATCACGCCGCCCGACGCGGCGCCCGCGCCGATCACCGTGTGAATCTCGTCGATGAAGAGAATTGCGCCCGGGTCCTTGCGGATCTCGGCGATCACCCCTTTCAGGCGCTTCTCGAAATCGCCGCGGTACTTCGTGCCGGCAATCAACGTTCCCATGTCGAGCGCGTAGATCGTGCTGTCGAGCAGCACCTCCGGAACACGCTCTTCGGTGATCATGCGAGCGAGGCCTTCGGCCAGCGCGGTCTTGCCGACCCCCGCCTCGCCCACGTACAGCGGGTTGTTCTTGCGACGACGGCAGAGTATCTGCACGGTGCGTTCGATCTCGAGTTCACGACCGATCAGCGGGTCGATCTTGCCTTCGATCGCACGCTGGTTGAGGTTGGTTGCGTACTGCTCGAGCGGCGACGCCTCGGGCTCGGAGTCGCCGTTCAGTTGAGTCTCGCCTTCCTCATTGTTCTCGCCCGGGACCTGGGGCATGCCGTGCGAGATGTAGTTGACGACGTCGAGACGCTCGATGTTCTGCAGGTTGAGGAAGTACACCGCCTGCGACTGCTTCTCGCTGAAGATCGCGACCAGCACGTTGCTGCCGGTCACCTCTTTCTTGCCGCTCGATTGCACATGGAAGACCGCTCGCTGCAGCACGCGCTGGAAACCGAGTGTCGGCTGCACTTCCGCCTCCTCACCCTCGCTCAGCAGCGGCGTCTGCTCGTCGATGCACTCGACGAGTTGCCGGCGAAGTTCGGTGATGTTGGCGTCGCAGGCTTTCAGGATTTCGTGGACCTTCGGGATATCCAGCAAGGCGAGCAACAGGTGCTCGACCGTCATGAATTCATGACGGCGCTCCCGGGCCCGCTGGAAGGCCTCGTTCAGGCAGAATTCCAGTTCACTACTCAGCATCCGTTTCTATCCTCTCAAGACTCTTCCATCGTGCAAAGCAGCGGATGTTGGTGCTGCTTCGCCACGCTCATGACCTGTGCGACCTTGGTTTCGGCAATCTCGAAATTGTAGACGCCGCAGACGCCTTTGCCCTTCGTGTGCACTTCGAGCATGACCTGGGTCGCACGCGTCCGCTCCATCCCGAAGATCGACTCGAGGATTTCCACGACAAACTCCATCGGCGTGTAATCGTCGTTGATCAGCACGACCCGGTAGAGCGGAGGCTGCTTGACCTTGGGCCGCGCCTCCTCGACGGCAAGATCATAGCTGCCCTGCTGTTCATGTTCGTCGTTTTGCTCGCTCATATCGATTTCGGGATATACGGTCGAATCGGGCCAATTCAATGCCCGGCACCGGGCCAAACGGCCATTATATATGGCCACCTGGCGGGCCGTTATATTATTGCCCGATATAGCTTTTCCGGGCACTTAACCCGTATCATCGGGGCGCTGCGTTATTAGGGTGTGCCGCGTCACAATTCAGCCTCTGGGAAATGATCAGTAAAGCCAACTGGACCGACTTTTCGAGTGTCGACGGCGGGAACCCGCTCGCGACCGTCAACAGGGTTCTGCCCCCCTGGGTCAGTCTGTTGCTGGTCATCGCGATCGGCTGGCAGGTCGCCCGGATCATCTGGTTGCTCGTGCCGGCGCCGGCCGCCGGCGACGCCGTTGAAGTGCCGGCCAACCTGCCGGTCGCGACGACCACGAGCGGCAGCAGCGCCGATGTACAGGCCATAGCCGACAACCATATGTTCGGCGTGGCCCGCGAGGAGGACAGCGCGGCCGCGCCCGTACTGGTCGCCGATGACAACCTGAGCGATACGCGACTGACCAACCTCGTGCTCAAAGGCACGATCGCCTCGGTAATCCCCGAGTTTTCGGTTGCCGTAATCGCCGACGGCAACGCCGAACAGAAGGTCTATATCATCGGCGACAGGGTAACGTCGGGCGCTTCACTCCATGCCGTTCACCCGGACCGCGTCGTACTCAATGAAAACGGGGCGCTGACCAACCTGCGGTTGCCGAGCGACTTCCCGGCCGTCTCGGCACCGGTGCGCCGGGCAACGAGCAACACGCGCGCGCGAGCCCAGAGTCCGAACAGCCTGCAGAACGTGGTTACCCAGAACCTGACCAGGCTGACCGACGTCATCCGCCCTACTCCTTACCTCGTGAATGGCCAGCAAGCCGGGTACCGTGTGTATCCTGGGCGCAATCGCGAGCAGTTTGCCGCGCTCGGACTGCGACCGGGCGACCTCATCAAGGACATCGAAGGTCAGGCCCTGACGGACCCGACGCAGGCGATGCAGATCTTCCAGTCACTCGGCACGGCAGAGCAGGTCTCGGTGACTATCGAACGCAACGGGGAACCTCAGACGATCGTCCTGAGGACCAGCCAGCTTGACCTGGACGGTGAGCAGACTAAATGACGCAACGAACAACGATGAATCTACGGAAACTACTGCGCGCGCTCGTCGCAAACACGATGCTTGCGACCTGCCTGACGGTATCGGCGCAGCAGCCGGCGACCACGCTGAACTGGAAGGATGCGGACATCCGCCAGGTCGTGGAAGCCGTCGCGACCGTAACCGGAAAGAACTTCATCCTGGACCCGCGCGTCACCGGTCGCGTCACGTTGCTGTCGCCCACGCCGCTCGGTCCTGATGCGCTCTACGAGGCTTTCCTGTCCATACTGCAGGTGCATGGCTACGTGGCAGTCGAGAGCGGCGACCTGATCAAGATCATTCCGGATGCGACGGCCAGGCAGGTTCCGAGCACCTTCGGTACGGCCAGCGCCGCGGGTCCGGACGACATGACCACGCAGGTCGTGCAGCTGCAAAACGTGGGCGCGGTGCCGCTCGTCTCATTGCTGCGCCCGCTCATCCCGCAGTACGGCCACCTCGTTGCTCACGCCGGCTCGAATATGCTGATCATCTCCGACCGTGCCGCGAACGTGAACCGCCTCGTCAGCATCATTCACCGCATTGACCGCGCCAGTGACGAGGACGTCGAGGTCGTCCCGCTTCAGCACGCGTCGGCGGCCGAAATCGTACGCATACTGACTCAGCTCACGCAGGCGGGGCGGCAGGACAATGCGCCCGTTTCCACTAGCCTCGTGGCCGACGCACGCACGAACAGCGTACTGATCGGGGGCGACAAGAACGAACGGCTGCGATTGCGCACGTTGATCGCGCATCTCGATACACCGCTTGAAGAGGGTGGCGACACACGCGTTCGTTACCTGCGATATGCCGATGCCGAAGAGCTGGCGACCAAGCTGCAGCAGCATGTCACGAGCCAGGGCACGACCGCCGCCGCCGGCGGCGCACCGGGCGGTGGTCCCCCGGGCCAGGGCGTCAACGTCTGGGCCGACATCCAGACCAATGCGCTCGTGGTCAACGCGCCGCCCAAGATCATGCGCTCGTTGATGCAGATCGTCGACAAGCTGGACATTCGCCGCAAGCAGGTACTCGTCGAAGCGATCATCGTCGAAGTGATCATCGACAAACAGAATGAACTCGGTGTTTCCGTCGCCGTGGAAGGCAGCGGTTCGAACACGCCGATCGGGGTCACCAACTTTCCCGACTTTCTCGCAGGCGTGGTCCAGCTCGGCAGTGCGGCTGCGGGCGGCACGGCCGACCCCGGACTGATTGGCGAAGGCGCGACCATCGGTATCGGTCGCATTACCGATGACGGGGTCAGTTTTGCAGCGATCCTGAGCGCCGTCGAAGGCGATGCAGACACGAACCTGATTTCGACACCGTCGATCGTTACGACAGACAACGAAGAAGCGACCCTCAACGTCGGTCAGGAGGTACCGTTCGTTTCGGGGTCGTTCTCCAACACGGGCGGCGGTACCGGAACCGTCAATCCGTTCACGACGGTCAATCGTGAACAGATCGGCGTGAAGCTGGCGATTACCCCGCAAATCAACGAAGGCGACGCGATGGTGCTCGACATCTCCCAGGAGATATCGAGCATCGCGCAGTCGGCAGCCGGCGCAGTCGACCTGATCACGAACAAGCGCACCGTCGATACGACCGTGATCGTCGACGACGGCGAGATCATCGTGCTGGGCGGATTGCTCGAAGACGTACTGCGCGAAAGCGACCAGCGCGTGCCGGTGCTTGGCCGCCTGCCGTTGCTCGGCAACCTGTTCCGTTCGCGCAGGACCGAGAAGCTCAAGACCAACCTGATGATCTTCATCCGGCCGAGAATTCTCGATGATGCGACGCAGGCCGCTTTCGAGACCGACGCGAAGTACAACATGATTCGTGACATTCAACAGGGCCAGCAGGGTGATTCCGTACAGTTGATGCCGGGCGAACAACGCCCGGCCCTGCCGCCGATCGAAGAGCTCCGGGCCCCGCGAGACACTGAGGAAGACGGGCAGTAGGTCAATGGAAGTCGAAGCCGATATCGTCCTCGAAGCCGGGACCACGACCGACCCGTCCCTGACTCGACCGACGCTGCCCTTTTCGTTCGCGAAACGTCATGGCGTGCTGATTCGCGAACTCGGCGAGCATGGCGGGGAAGCCGTGTATCGCAGCGGTGCTTCGCCGTTCAGCCTGGCCGAAGCGCGCCGCTTCGCCGGCGTGCCACTGAAGCTGTCACGGGTGTCGGCCGAAGTGTTCGATACCTTGCTGCAGGAATCGTACGAGCAGGACAGCACGAAAGCGGCTGCAATGGTCGACGGCCTCGACGAGGAATTCGACCTGACGCAGGTTGCCCAGGAATTGCAGGAGCCCTCCGACCTGCTGGAGAGTGACGACGACGCGCCGATCATTCGCTTCATCAACGCCGTGCTGACCGAAGCGATCAAGGAAAACGCATCCGACGTTCATATCGAACCTTACGAGAACCGCCTCGGCGTGCGGTTCCGCGTCGACGGCGTTCTGCGCGAAGTGTTGCAGACTCGCCGCGCCCTCGCGCCGCTGGTCGTTTCGCGCGTCAAGGTCATGTCGAAGCTCGACATCGCCGAAAAACGCCTGCCGCAGGACGGCCGCATCTCGCTCCGCATCGCCGGCCGCGCCGTCGATGTGCGTGTCTCGACGATGCCCTCGGGTCATGGCGAGCGTGTCGTGTTACGCCTGCTCGACAAACAGGCCGGACGGCTGGACCTCATGTCGCTCGGCATGGACCCCGATACGGAAAAAAAGGTCGATGACCTGATCCACAAACCGCACGGCATTATCCTCGTCACCGGTCCGACCGGGTCGGGCAAGACGACGACGCTCTATGCGGCACTCGAACGTATCAACGACAACAGCCGCAACATCATGACGGTCGAAGACCCGATCGAGTACTTCATCGACGGCATCGGCCAGTCACAAGTGAATACGAAAGTCGAGATGACGTTCGCGCGTGGCTTGCGCGCTATTCTCCGACAGGACCCGGACGTCGTCATGGTCGGCGAGATTCGCGACCTCGAAACCGCCGAGATCGCTGTCCAGGCCAGCCTGACCGGCCATCTCGTGTTGTCGACGTTGCATACGAATACCGCGGCCGGCGCCGTGACGCGCCTCCGCGATATGGGCGTCGAGCCTTTCCTGCTGTCGTCGAGTTTGCTGGGCGTATTGGCGCAACGTCTCGTGCGGGTTCTCGATGACCGGACGAAGGAGCCGTACACGGCCGGTGAGTACGAATGCAGCCTGCTCGGCATCGATCCGTCCAACCCGCCTACCCTGTATCATGCCGGCAATGTTCCTGGCGGCGGCTTCCAGGGACGAACCGGAATCTACGAGTTGATTACCGTCGACGATGACATGCGCGAGATGATCCACGGCGGCGTCAGCGAACAGGAGCTCGCTAAACATGCGCGCAAGTTCACACCGAGCATCCGTGCCGACGGTCGCCGCCAGGTATTGCAGGGCAGGACAACGCTCGAGGAAGTCCTTCGCGTTACGCGCGAGGACTAGCAATGGGTGCGTTCGAATACGTCGCGATGGACCAGTCGGGCAAGCAGTCCAGAGGTCTGCTCGAAGGCGATACTCCGAAGCACGTGCGCCAGATTCTGCGCGACCGCAACCTGTTTCCGGTCAGCGTTACCGAGGTTGCTCAGAAAGAAGCGCGCCGCCAACGCAGTTTCTCGCTGCGTCGCGGCATGTCCTCGGCCGAGCTCGCGCTCGTCACACGACAACTCGCATCGTTATCGCAGTCCGGCCTGCCCCTCGAGGAGGCACTGCTCGCGGTTGCGCAGCAAAACGAGCAACCGCGAACCAAGAGTATCCTGCTCGGCGTCCGCGCGAAGGTCATGGAAGGTCATACACTGGCAGACGGGTTCAGCGAGTTCCCGCAAGCCTTCCCGGAGCTTTACCGCGCGACGGTCGCGGCCGGCGAACAGTCCGGTCACCTCGACGTCGTGCTCGAGCGCCTGGCCGACTACACTGAGGCGCGCCAGGAACTCCGGCAACGGGTGACCAATGCGCTCGTCTATCCGATCGCGCTGGTCATCATGGCCGTCGGCATTATCGCTTTCATGCTCGCCACGGTCGTCCCCAAGATCGTCGGTGTGTTCGAGAACACGGCGGCCGAGTTACCGGGCCTCACAACGGGCCTGATCGCGACGAGTGATTTCCTGCGCGACTACTGGCTGTTTCTCGTCATCGCGCTGGCTGCGCTCGGCTGGCTTGCCTGGTGGATTTTACAGCAGGACGGACCGCGGCGGCGGTATCACGCCATTCTGTTACGCCTGCCGGTCGTCGGGCGACTGACACGCGGCGTCAACACGGCGCGTTTCACACGGACGCTGAGCATACTGGCCGGCAGTGGTGTCCCGATCCTCGAGTCACTGAAGATCTCGGCCGAGGTCATCGAAAACCTGCCGATGCGTGACGCCGTTCTGGAAGCCAGCCTGCGCGTACGTGAAGGTGCGTCGATCAGCAAGTCGCTCGCCGCCAGCAAGCTGTTTCCGCCGATGATGATTCACCTGATTTCAAGCGGCGAAGCCGGCGGCAGGCTCGAGGAAATGCTCAGCCGTTCCGCAGCAGGACAGGAACGGGAGGTCGACGGGCTCATTGCCGCCCTGCTCGGCATTCTGCAGCCCCTGCTGATCGTTGCGATGGGTGCTATCGTGCTCACGATTGTGCTTGCAATTTTGCTCCCGATCTTCGAAATTAATAACCTGATTCAATAACCCGACCTATTGATCTTTTTGTTACGAGGTTGCTGTCATGAACGGGAATAGCGGCGACGACGACGAAACGGATTTCGACGACTCGGAAGAAGAGCTTTCCGAAGACCCGCCATCGGACGACGACGGTAAAGTGGCCGACATCGGCACCGAGACTATCGTCGGCTCGACCGCCGAATTCAAGGTCGACGAAATCGTCGCAAAGATCGACAAAGCCGATCCCGATGAAGTCGCGCACAAGCGCGAGGTCCGCAAGCGTCTCGATGAGATTACGGAAAAACGCAACGAAGATCTCGACAGCACCTTCAACTTCAATCTCGACGACGATCTCTAACGAAAATCGCGTGAATTCACGATCAGGTCACCCAGCATGTCCGAGTGATCGAAGAGCTGTTTTGCAGTCACGTGAATGACCTTGCCCTCGATCTGTACCTCGCCGGCGATACCCAGCAACCGTGCGTTCAGGAGCGCGGTGCGGTAATGCTCCGCGACCTGCTTCCACACGACGAGATTGGCCTGACCCGTTTCGTCTTCGAGGGTCACGAAGGTAACCCCGCTCGCCGTGCCCGGCCGCTGCTTGGTAATGACGAGCCCCGCGACACTGACCTGCTGGCCATTGCGCATTGACGGGAGCTGCTCGGCCCGGACGTAGCGATAGCGATCGAGGTGCCGGCGCAGCAGGCACAGCGGATGTCGTTCGAGTGTCAGCCCGGTGGTGCGATAGTCGGCAACGATATTCTGGCCCTCGGCAGGCTTGCGTAACAGCGGTACCGCCTCGTAGCGTGCCATGCTCGGGAACAACGGCATCGGCTGCTCGGCTCCGGCCACGTCCCAGCGCGCCCGGTGGCGGTTACCCGCGAGGGACCGCAGCGCGCCCGATGAGGCCAGTACACCGAGTTCACGCCGGTCCAGCCCGGCCCGCTCGAGCAACTGCTGTATTTGCGTGAACCCGGCCTGCTTGCGTTCCGCGGCAATACGTTGACCGGCCTCCTCCGAGAGTCCCTTCACCATGCACAAGCCGAGACGCAAAACGGCTGTACCCGATTCGTCCGCCTCGAGAGAACAATCCCAATCACTGCGATTGATGTCGACGGGCCTGACCGTCACGCCATGTCGCTGCACGTCCTGCACGAGCTGCGAGCCCGAATAAAAACCCATCGGCTGGCTGTTGAGAAGCGCACAGGTGAACGCCGCGGGCTCGTGACACTTGAGCCACGACGAAACGTACACGAGCAGTGCAAAACTCGCCGAGTGCGACTCGGGAAAACCATACTCGCCGAAGCCCAGAATCTGCTGGAAAATCCGTTGCGCAAACTCTTCGGCGTAGCCGCGCGCACGCATGCCGCTGATGAGTTTTTTCTCGAACGGGCCGAGTCCACCACGCCGCTTCCAGGCCGCCATGGCACGTCTCAGACTATCGGCCTCGCCCGGCGTAAAGCCGGCGGCAACGACGGCCAGCTGCATGACCTGCTCCTGAAAGATCGGTACGCCCAGCGTACGCTGCAATACGCCTTTGACTTCGTCACTCGGGTAAACCACGTCTTCCTCACCGTTCCGGCGCCGCAGGTAGGGATGCACCATGCCG
>JANQGP010000449.1 GCA_028277265.1 Woeseiaceae bacterium
CGAATGCGGGTTTCGAAGTCGCGGACGAGGTCGAGGTCGAGATGCCGTCGGCCGACGTCGAAGCGGCGCCGTCGGCAAGCGGCGAGTCGACGACCACCATGCTGACGGTGTCGTCGGGCTCGGCCGTGAACTCCGCCGACGGCGCCGCTTCGACGTCGGCCGACGGCATCTCGACCTCGACCTCGTCCGCGACTTCGAAACCCGCATTCGCCTGCTGGATGCGCTCCTCGAGAGCCCCGGCCGCGGGCACCGCCTTTCCGGCAATGACGAGATCGCGCATGCGATGCAGCTCGTCGAGCGCTCGTTGCAGCAGGTCCTCGACCGCGGGGGTCGGTTTGACCCGCCCGTCGTCGACAGAGATCAGCAGGGTTTCTATATCGTGACTCAGGTTGCCCATTGCCGTGATGCCGGCCATGCGCGCGCCGCCCTTGAGCGTATGCAGGTGGCGCCTGAGCTCATCCATGGGCTGCGCCGAGCGATCCTTGACCCAGTCGATCAGCGCCTTGTCCGCGGACTCCAGCAACTCCGCCGACTCCTCGGTAAAGATCGCGGCAATCTCGGTGTCGTACTCCGGCTCCTCGGAGACCATCCCGACGTCCGGCTCTACGACTCCGGGCCTGGTCGATTCGGGTCCCGCCGGTGCGGGTTCTGGTTGCGCCTCGTCGGGTACGGGGGCAATGGTGGCCTCGGCAACCGCGTCGGTCAGGTTGCCGAGGTGGTCGATCAGCGCCGCATAGTCGGCACGATCGCGATCGGGACTGTTGATGTCGCCGACGATGGTCCGGATAGCCTGCGCAGCGGCTCTCAGTCCTTCGAGTCCGGACTGCTGGAAGCCCACCTTGTGATCGTAGACACGTCGCACGAAGCGATTGAGCGCGGCGGCGACGGCTACACCGCGCTCGACATTGGCCATGTTCGCGCTGCCATGCAAGGTATGGCAGGCACGATGCAACTTGTCGGTAACGTCAAAGGGCGGCGTATGGCCCTCGCAAGCGGTCAGGTAGTCGGTGATGACCTTGAGGTGTCCGGCCGTTTCCTTCGAGAAAATGTCGTAAAGCACCGGGTCCATCTCGAGAGCGGGCTGCTCGTCGACGGCCTCGTCGGCGGCCGGTCTCGTCACCTGCAGCACGGCGGCATTCGGGTCGCCCTCGGCAAACGCATGGGCTCGTGCAATCAACAGACCGATGTCGGCTTCCGGCTCGGCGCCGACCTCGAGCTGTTCCACGAGTTCGGGCACGGCGGCTGCCGCCTGCAGCACGTAATCCACCATCGGTGGCGTACGCGTCAGCGTGCGGTTGATCAACCGGTTGAGCAAGTTCTCGACCGCCCAGCAATACTCGCCGATGCGTTCCGCTCCAACCATCCGGCCGCTGCCCTTGAGCGTATGGAACGAGCGCCGCACGGTGATCAGCATCTCCATGTCATCCGGCGCATCGGCCCACTGCGGCAGGTGCCGCTTGATCGACGAAATCTCCTCCTTGGCCTCCTCGATGAAGAGTTCGAGGAGCTCGGGATCGAGGTGTTCGGCGTCCTGGGCGACGACCGGCAGCGGCATGACCTCGGTCGCCTGCATCTGGGTCGCGCCGGCCTGGACCTCGTCGAGTGCCTTCTGCGCCTCGGTCTCGATGTCCGCAACGGCGAGCCGTTGTGTCGCCTCGACGGCGACATCGGGCTCGGCCTGGCGCAGCCGCGCTTCGACATCGCGGAGCACGGACAAACAGGCCTCCGCGTTATCGAGCATGTACCAGGGCTCGCTGCGGCCGGCTTTCACCGTTTCCATGTAGTACTCGATACTGACGATCGCATCGGCGAGACGGTCCGTCTCTTTCTGCGTCAGATTGGCGGGTCCGCCCGCATTGAGCATGATCGTGATCAGGTTGCCGATCTTGTCGACGACCTCCATCGCGCGTGTCTTGTCGAGCATCATGAGACCCGCCTTGATGCCACTGACCAGTGACGGCACATTGTCGAGCCCGGACGACGGCGCTCGTGCAGCGATGCTCTGGCTGATCGTCTCCTTGATTCGTGCGAGATTGATGATGCACTCGCGCATGACCGACTCGGCGACTTTCCGGAAATCCTCTTCCTGTTCCGGCGACCTGTCGTCGTCCGTGGCCGGCGGTTCCTCGACCTGTGTGAGGCGCCTGAGTTGCTGGTCGAGACGGTCTTCCACGCGCAGCAACGTCGATGCGATATCGAGGATGATCTGATCGTTCGCGACACCGCCGTGCGCGACGACGCTCTTGAGACGCTCGATCTCGCCGTCGATGTCGCCGCGCAATTCTCCGAGGCCGAGTACGCCGAGTGTGTCACTGATCTTCTTGAGGAGTTCGAGCTGCGGCACGAGCTCCGAGGATTTGTTCATGCCGGTCCGGACGAAGATATCCAGAACATCCTTGACGCGGCTCAGGTCCTCGCGAATCGCGGAGCCGACCGTCTCCATGAGACGGGCACTCGGCGCCGCCAGTGCTTCGCGGGCATGTTCGACCTGCTCGTCGCCGGGCATGAGTTCCGCGAGATTGAACGCGGCTCGAATCTCGCTGATGCGCTTGCCCGCTGTCGACGATCGCGCGACGTAGTACAGGAGGTTGTTGAGGAGGTCGTCGACGGGGTGTGCCTCGAACGCGTCGAGACCCTGGTCGATGACGTGTTTGAGCTGGCGGTCCGCCTGGCCGAGGAGTCGCTTGAGTGCGACCGACGTCTCGAGTCCGCCGTCCTGCAGCGCTTCGAGTATGCCGCCGACGACTGTCCAGAGCTGGTACATGTCGTCGCGCGTCGCCGAGTTTTCGAGAGCTGCGGCAACCTTGCCCAGCGTATCGAGGTGGCGCGCGCTGTCGCCGCCCTTGATCCAGCCAAGCAACGCGAGCTGGAACTTGGGTCGCAATCGCTTTGCGACGATGACCGGATCCTCACCGCTGCCCTCGCGCGCGCCGGCGCGATCGTCCGAGCGGGTCGGCGACAGGTTCAGCAACAGCAGCGTCCCTTCGGACAGCAGTGGCTCGCCACGTGACGCGCGCAGGTCATTGAGCATCGGCAACAGGACCAGCGCAATATCGCGGCCGCCCCCGAGCAGGCGCTCGATGTAGATCGGCAGCTGCACCATCGCGCGCGTCAGCGCATCGAGCCCGTCCTCACGGCCCTTGCCCGAGCGCAACCCGGCGAGGTACTTGCAACACAGCTCCATTTCTTCGACGAGCAGCGCGGCGCCGTAGGTTTCCGTCATGCGCAATGCGCCGGAGGCCTGGTGCAACAGCTCGCCGGCGCGATTCAGTGCCGGTGTTCCGCCGCGGCCATCGACACAATCCTCGAGCGCAAGATGGGCATTGCGGATCGTCTCCATGAGCTCGGCACTGACGATCGCGAGCGCGTTGACCGTGCCGGCGCCGCTTTCGTCGCCTGCCATCTGCTCTTGAATCCCCGTCTCGCTCGCCATGTGGTCGTCCGTGTCGCGTCCTGCGTCTTAACCGGCCTTCGCTTGCGGTTTGGCGGGCGGCACGGCCGGTGCCGGTGGCGCCTTCGCGGCGGAACGCGCGAGCGCGCCGGCTTGCATCATCTCGGGCGGCAGCGCGAACCCTTCCACCGTCTTTCTGAGTTCCGTCGCAAGTTGCGACAGTTTCGAAATCGACGCCGCGGTCGCCCCGGTGGCCTTGCCCGTCTGGTCACCGATCTCCTTGAGCCGCGTCGTGCGTCGCGTGACGTCCGCCGCTGCACCGGCCTGTTGTCGCGCAGAGCCCGAGATGTTCTGTACGAGGCTGGCGATCTGGTTCGATACCTGTTCGATTTCGTCGAGCGCCGCGCCGGCGTTTTCCGCCAGTAACGCGCCGCCGACCACATCGGTCGTGCTTCGCTCCATGGAGATCACGGCTTCGTTGGTGTCCGCCTGAATCGTTCGAACCAGCACTTCGATCTGCTTGGTCGCGTTCGTCGAACGCTCGGCGAGTCGCTGCACCTCGTCGGCGACGACCGCGAATCCGCGACCGGCCTCGCCCGCCATTGACGCCTGGATCGACGCGTTGAGTGCGAGGATATTGGTCTGCTCGGCAATGTCGTTGATGAGTTCGATGATGTTGCCGATCTCCTGCGAACTCTCACCCAGGCGCTTGATGCGTTTCGACGTCTCCTGGATGGTCTCGCGTATCGTATTCATACCGTCGATCGTGCGACGTACCGCTTCGCCGCCCTTGTGCGCGACCTCGACGGAGTGGCGTGCAACGTCGGACGAGCGCTCGGCATTCCCGGACACTTCCTCGATCGATGCAGCCATCGAGACGATGGACTCTGTTGCCGCGTTGATCTCTTTCGCCTGGTTGTCGGCCGCACGGGCAAGATGCGCCGCAGTATTCTCGGTTTGCTTGGTTGCCGCGTCCACCATGAGCGCCGTGTCATTGACGGTCGCCACGAGCTTGCGCAGTTCTTCAATCGCAAAATTGAACGAGTCGGCGATCGTGCCCGTGATGTCTTCGGTGACGGTCGCTTCAACGGTCAGGTCGCCGTCGGCGAGGCTGCCCATTTCGTCGAGCAATCTCAGAATGGCCTGCTGGTTGCGTTCGTTCTGGGCACTCTGTTCTTTCGCCATGCGCTCGAACACCGAACTCTTCGAATGCAGCGTAATCAGCCCGCCGACCAGCAACAACGCGAACGCCACCATGCCGATTGGAACCCAGGGCGAGTTCAGGAAGCCCGGCTGCATGCCGCCCGATGACGCAAAGGCCGAGCCGAGTAGCCGGTTCGCGCTGTCGGCGAGCGCTGCCTGCGTTTCGTCGAGTCCGCTCACGTCGCCGATGCTCGCGCCGAGGGCAGCCGAATGCTCCTCGAGGCTCGCCACGACCCCGAGCAGCGGCGTGAGTGCCTCTTCGCGACCGGACTGGTCGAGCGGCCGAATGTCGAGATCGCTGGACTCGCCGCCGAGTCCATTGACGACGTTCCGCAGGTAAGCGACGACGTCGGCGATGGCCGTCGCCGAAGTAACACCGCCGGTTGGCAACGCGCCGGCCGCCTGGCGGATACGATCCGCACGCTGTTGGGACTCCTGGGTAATCGCGGTCGCGCCGGAGCGGGCGAGCAGTGCGGTGGAGCCCTCGACGGCCGCGGCT
>JANQGP010000491.1 GCA_028277265.1 Woeseiaceae bacterium
TGCGCAATACGGACGACGAAACGGAAGTCTTCAACTTCACCAACGAGAACCGCTTCGGCAACGAAGGATTCCGCGATACGCGCCTCGAGTTCGAGGAGCGCGAAATGCTCACGAACCAGATTCGCGGCACGCACTATTTCGGCGACGAGACTCGCGACAGGATACCGTTGCTCGGCAGTCTGGTGGGGTGGCTGCCCATAGAAACCAAGGTCGAATGGTTCTACTCCGATTCGGACGCCAACACGGATATCCCGAACCGCGTGCTCGTTGCCAACCAGCAGACGACGATCGACGAGACAACGGGTGCCATCACCGAGAGCTTCGTCACGACGCAATCGGATGCGGCTTCGTTCCGCTTCGTGGACCTCGAAGACCAGGTCGAGAACTATGGCTGGAAAGGCACTCTGCCGATGAACATCGGCAACAGCTTCGTCGAAGTCTACGGCGGCTATTCTCACGCACAAAAGGTCCGTGAGTTTCGCCTGTTCGAATACGGTCTCGGCGTGCCCGGGTCATCGTTCGACGTCCGCTCGTCCGCCAACCTTGGTGACGTATTCTCGGATTCGGTCATCGGCGATCCGGCCAACAACGCGGAAATCAGCCGCAAGGACGCGCGCGACAGCTACATCGCGGCGACGATGACGGACTCCGTGTTCGGTGCCGTCGACTGGAACTGGAACGAGACGTTCCGTGTCACGGCGGGCGCGCGGTGGGAAGACTACCGCCAGGTCGCCGTGCCGTGGGACCCGTTCAGCTTCAACCCGTCGAGCCCGCAGATCGATCTTGGCGACGTCGAGTCGGACAACTTCAACGAAGGCGACTTCGCGTTCCAGGACGACAAGGTATACCCCAGCGTCGCGCTGACCTATATGGGCGATCTCTGGGCCGAGACTTTCCAGGTTCGTCTGAGCTACAGCGAAACGACGGTTCGTCCCGACCTGCGCGAGATTACCGACTCGAGCTACACGGATCCTGTCACGGACATCCTGACGCGCGGTAACCCGGGTGTCGTACCGTCGGAAGTCGAAGCCATCGACCTGCGTTTCGAGTGGTTCTTCGAGAACAGCGACAACTTGACGATCACGGCATTCAACAAGGACATCGCACAGCCGATTGCCTTCTTCTTCACACCGGCGTCCGATACCACGATCGCACGCGGCATCGACAACGCCGTGTCTGCGGAAATCACGGGCGTCGAGATCGAAGCGCTGAAGGAACTCGGTTTCCTGGGAAGCTGGGGCGATATGTTCTTTCTGCAGGGCAACCTGACGTTCCAGGAAACGGAGTTGCTGCCGGGCGATCCTGCGACGGGTGTCGGCAATATCGACGTCAGCTGCCTGGAAACGAGCGGTACGTCCATCACCGTCAACAACTGTCAGTTGCCGGGCGCGTCGGACTTCGTACTCAACGTCATGCTCGGTTTCGACTCGCCGGACTCCAAGCACACGGCATCGCTGATCTACAACGTGTTCGGCGAACGCGTCTTCAGCTTGACCCGCAGCCAGGGCACCGGTGAGCCGATTCCCGACATCATCGAAGAACCGTTCCATTCTCTTGACCTGACGTACTTCTGGTACCCGACGGACCGGCTGACGTTCAAGGCCAAGGCACAGAATCTCCTCAATTCGACCGTCGAGCTGACGACGGGCGGTATCACCACGTTCGAGGAAGATCCCGGCACGTCCTTCTCGGCGACGGTGTCCTGGAGCTTCTGATGAAGGCTAGGGCAGTTTAGACGTCAATCCCCCCTTTGACGCGCCCGAACGGCCCCGCTGTATCAGCGGGGCCGTTTTTTTTGGCCAGGGACGGCCTTATGCCGCGGGCACAGGGACGTGCAGGAGCGGCGATGGCCAGGGACGGCCTTATGCCGCGAGCACAGGGACGTGCAGGAGCGGCGATGGCCAGGGACGGTCGGCTAAAAGAGCTTGCGCGCCATGCCGAGGATGCCGTCGAGCCCGGACTTGCCGCCCATGTCGAGCAGGCCGCCAAGCGGGCCAAGCCCGCCGCTTTGCGCCGAGGAGCCGATATCGCGGCCCGCTGCGCTGTTTTTGTTCAGCGCGCCCATGG
>JANQGP010000416.1 GCA_028277265.1 Woeseiaceae bacterium
GTTGCGACGCGGCGAATCCGGAGCCATGTGTTGTCCATCGGTCCCCGGGACGGGATCCCGGTCGTGCTGTTGCACGGCAACCTGACGTCGGCCACGTGCTACGAAGAGCTGATGGTAGCGATGCCACGGCGTTATCGGTGCATTGCGCCGGACCTGCGAGGCTACGGCGATACCGAGGACCTGGTTATCGACGCTACCAGGGGTGTTCTCGACCTGGTGGACGACCTCGAAGCACTGATGGACGAGCTCGACGTCGAGTCCGCCCATATCGCCGGCTGGTCGGCGGGCGCCGCCGTTGCTACCGAGTTCATGATTGGGCACGCGCACCGGGTAAGGTCGTTGACGCTGATCGCGCCGGTCAGCCCGTACGGTTTCGGCGGCACTTGCGACAACGATGGCACGCCGTGCCACCCGGACTATGCGGGTTCCGGCGGCGGTACGGTCAATGCCGACTTCATGGAACTGCTGCGGAAGAAGGACCGGACTGACGATCTCCCGATGGCGCCACTCGGCCTGATTCGCGAATTCTTCGTCCATCCGCCCACGCGTCTCGGACGAGAGAACGCGCTGCTCGAGGCAATGTTCAAACAGAAGCTCGGTGAAGACCGGTACCCGGGCGACTACGACGAATCGGGGAACTTCCCCAACGTGGCTCCGGGTCGCCGCGGTCCGCTCAACACGCTGAGCCCGAAGTACTTCAACACGAGCCGGATGGCCGGGTTGCCCGTCAAGCCGCCTGTCCTCTGGATACGCGGCGCCGAAGACCGCATCGTCAGTGACCGCTCCCTGTTCGACCCGAACGTGGAGCAGGACCCGCAGCCCATGGTGTCGCAGACAGCGGCCGTGCTCGACCGTTACGAAGCTGACAACGGCGTGGTCCGAAGAGAGACCTTCGAAGGCGTGGGGCACACGCCCTTTCTCGAGGATGCGCCCCGGTTTCTCGAGACGTTCTGCGGATTCCTCGCCGACGTCCAGGACGGGTAGCCGTTCTTCCGGCAGGCATCAGTCTGCGAGCCGATTCCGATATCCGCCCTATGGGGGAGACAGAATTCGCTCCGATGATCTACAGTGATCTCATGACCGCGACCACGGACAACGTCAACGCGTCTCTGCTCGAGAAGTGGCGGCCGTTTCGGGGACCGTTCTCGCGCTGGCCTCGCCTGTCCGATGCCGTTCTTGCGCTCGTCTCGTTTTTCCTGACGATGGCGATATGGGGCAGCGAGCGGCCCGAGGACGATGTTGCGTTGTCATTCGGCGCGTTCGTGCTGTTCGTGCTCGGTAATGCGTCGCTCTACTGGCGGAGACGCCACCCGGAGCGTGCGCACGGAGCCATACTGGCCGTATCGCTACTGGCCATGTTGTTCGGCTACCTGCGCGGGCCGATCTTCGCCCTGGCGATATCCCTGTACAACCTCGGCCGGTACGCCGCCGACGACCGGGACAGCACCATCGGCCTGGCGGCGGCTTACGTACTGCTGATTTTCAGCGAGATCGCTTTCCAGGGACTGTCCTCCGAGGACGTCGTCACGCTGTCGTTGCCGTTCGTCTTCTGGTACGTAGGGCGGCGCGTGCGAGCACGCGGCGAGTACCTGAGGATCCTGCAGGAACGCGCGGATCAACTCGAACGCGAACGATTGATCGACGCCGAAAGGGCCGTCGCGGCGGAGCGAACGCGGATCGCACGCGAACTCCACGACATCGTTGCGCACCAGGTGAGCCTGATGACCGTGCAGGCAGGCGCCGCGAAGACGATTGCCGGCACGGACCCCGAAGCCGCAGTCAAGGCGATGAACTCGATCGAAGTGGCCGGTCGCCAGGCGCTGGACGAACTCCGGCACCTGCTCGGCGTACTGCGGCCGGGCAGCGAAGACACTGAAATGGGACCGCAACCGGGCCGCGCCGACCTGCCCCGCCTCGTCGAGGAAGTCGAACGCGCGGGACTCGACGTTTCGCTCGTGCTCGACGACGGCCGGCAGCGTTTGCCCGCCCGGATCGAGCTTGCCATCTACCGTATCGTGCAGGAAGCGTTGACCAATGTGCTGAAACACGCCGGTCCGGAAGCGCGCGCGGAGGTACGCATTCGGACCGGCGAGCGCGCCGTGACGATCGAAGTCGAAGACAATGGTGTCGGTACGATGCGGCTTCGGCAATCGGGGCACGGTATTGCCGGCATGCGCGAGCGGGCACAATTGCTGGGCGGCACCCTCGAAGCCGGGCCGCGTGCGGGCGGTGGATTTTCGGTGACAGCCCGGCTGCCGGCGTCGGAGGAGATTGAATGAGCATTCGCGTTGCGGTTGTCGACGACCAGGCGCTGGTGCGTGGCGGTTTCGCGATGGTGCTCGGTCACCAGGACGACATCGAAGTCGTTGCCGAAGCAGGCACCGGTCTCGAGGCAATCGATGTCGCACGAGAGCATCGCCCGGACGTCATCGTCATGGACATTCGAATGCCGGACATGGACGGCCTGGAGGCGACAACCCGCATTCTCGGGGAAGCCGACTGGCCGGTTCGC
>JANQGP010000108.1 GCA_028277265.1 Woeseiaceae bacterium
CGCGACGTTGTCGAATACCGGCCGGTCGTAGAGCAGCTTGTGGTCCTGGAACACCATGCCGATCTGCCGGCGGTACTTCGGAATCCTGCGGCGCTTGACACGCCGGGTGTTCTGCCCGTCGACGATGACCTGGCCGCTCGTCGGGCGCTCGATCAAAGCGATCAGTCGCAGCAGCGTGCTTTTGCCGGCGCCCGAATGCCCGGTTACGAAGACCATCTCGCCCTTGTCGACGTCGAGACTCAGGCTCGACAAGGCTTCCTGGCCGCCGGGGAATCGTTTCGTGACATTCTCGAGCTGGATCATTGCATCAATGCGTCCGCGAACTCCGCCGCCACGAACGGCTGCATGTCCTCGGCGGCTTCGCCGATACCGATGAAGCGCACCGGGACGGACAGCTTGTCCGCGATAGCGAGCAGAATGCCACCCTTCGCGCTGCCATCCAACTTGGTGACCGTAAGTCCGGTCAGACCCAGTGCCTCGTGAAACTTCTCTGCCTGCACGAGCGCGTTCTGGCCCTGGCTCGCATCGAGCACCAGCATGATCTCGTGGGGCGCGGTTTCATCGCGGCGCGACATCACACGCTTCACCTTCGATAGCTCGTCCATCAGCCCGGTCTGGCTCTGCAGCCGGCCCGCCGTGTCGGCAAGCAGGATATCGATATCCCTGGCGCTCGCCGCGTCCATCGCATCGAAGATCACGGCGGCCGGGTCCGCGCCCGCATGCTGGGCGATCACCGGTACGTCGTTTCGCTCGCCCCAGGCCTGAAGCTGCTCGACGGCCGCCGCACGAAACGTATCGCCGGCGGCGAGCATGACCGAGTGTCCCTGGTCCTTGAAACGGCGCGCGAGCTTGCCGATGGTCGTCGTCTTGCCGGCCCCGTTCACGCCGACCATCAGGATGACGTAAGGGCCGTCGGACTTGTCGATGACGAGCGGTTGTTCGACGGGCGCGAGGATCTCGCAAATCGCCTCGCGAAGGCCCCGCTGCAGGGCCTCGACGTCCTTGAGCTCCTTGCGCGCCAGCCGTTTGTGCAGATCGCCGATGATGCGTTCGGTCGTATCGACGCCGACGTCGGCCATGACGAGAAGGCTCTCGAGTTCCTCGAGCGTGTCCTCATCGATCTTCCCGCCCGGCGCGAGATTGGCGAGGTCGTACGTGAGCCAGCTGTCGCCCTTGTTGATCCGTGCGCGCAGGCGCTTGATGAATCCTTCCTTCTTCTCGGGCTTTTCCTTTTTCCCAAACATACCGTTACGATTCTTCAACGAGGACGGGGGACCGATGGCCAGACGCAAGCAAAGCGGTAAATCCCAGGCGGGACGGCTGCGTATTGTAGCCGGAAACTGGCGCAGTCGCCTTTTGGATATCGCCGACGTCGACGGCCTTCGGCCCACCGGCGAGCGCATCCGCGAGACCCTGTTCAACTGGCTCACGCCGACGATCGAAGGCTCGCATTGCCTCGACCTGTTCGCCGGGACAGGAGCGCTCGGACTCGAGGCGCTGTCGCGGGGCGCGACGAAGGTGGTCTTCGTGGAAAAGTCGGCCGCGGCTGCCAGGCAGCTCAGGACCAATATCGGAATTCTCGAGGCGCGCGGCGCGAGTGTGTTGCAGCAGGATGCAGCCGGCTTTCTCCGAAATGCGCCGGGGCAGCGCTTCGACATCGTGTTTCTCGATCCGCCGTTTGCGCTCGATGCGCTCGAGGAAACGTGTAGACTCTTGGCGGAAACGGGCCACCTGGCGGACAACGCGCTGGTTTACATCGAGGACGATCGGTCGAGAGATGAGCCGGAGCTTCCGCAGCGTTGGCAGGTACTGAAGGACAAAACGGCGGGCAACGTCCGCTACAGGCTGGCGCAAGCAACAGGGAGCAACTAGATGGCGATTTCGGCGATGTACCCGGGCACCTTCGACCCGATTACGCTCGGGCATGAGGATCTGGTCCGGCGGGCCGCAAGGCTTTTCGATCACGTCGTCGTCGCGATCGCACTCGACACAGGCAGCAAGGTACCGATGTTCACGTTCGACGAGCGTGTCGAGATGGCCGAGCAGGCACTGCAGCACCACGACAACGTCGAGATCAGGGGCTACTCGGGGCTGACGGTCGAGTATGCCAAGGAGAACGGGCACCAGGTCATCATCCGCGGACTGCGAGCGGTCTCGGACTTCGAATACGAGTTCCAGCTCGCCAACATGAACCGCGCCTTGACCGAAGACGTCGAGACCGTCTTCCTGACACCGACGGACATGTACACTTACATTTCATCGACATTGGTTCGCGAGGTCGCGCAGCTCGGCGGCGATGTGTCCGGGTTCGTGTCGCCCCAGGTCAAAGCGGCTATCGAAGAGCGCTGCAAATAGCAGAACCTAGGTTTGGCAGCGCTTGCAGTAGTAGGTCGATCGCTGCCCCTGCACGATCGCCGAGATAATCTCGTTGCACGTGCGGCAGTGTTCGCCTTCGCGATCATAGACCTCGAGTTGCTGCCTGAAATAGCCGGGCTCGCCGTCGCCACCGTAGAAGTCTCTCAGCGTCGTGCCGCCGGCACGAATGGCCCGGCCCAGCACGTCCTTTATCGCATCGGCGAGGCAGTCATGACGCGCACGCGAGATCCGGCCGGCCGCGCGTTTGGGATTGATTCCGGCGAGAAACAGCGACTCGCTCGCATAGATGTTGCCGACGCCGACAACGACGTTCGCGTTCATGATGAATTGCTTGATACTGACCCTGCGGCCTCGTGACACCGAGTGCAGGTAGCCGCCGTCGAAGTCGTCGCCAAGCGGCTCGGGGCCCAGCTTCTCGAGCAGCGGGTGTTG
>JANQGP010000115.1 GCA_028277265.1 Woeseiaceae bacterium
AACATGTCGCGATGCCGAATTCCGTATTCGACGACAGGCACTTCGTAGTTGTCGACGAAGAAGTCGCGGATGACGGAGTGTGCCCGAAATCCCAACTTGTGGTAGAAAATCAACTGGTCACCAAAGCACCCGGTGCCTACCTTGAGCCGCTCGCACCCACGACGTGTCAAATCGTCGATACAGTACCGCATCAACGCCGTTCCGATACCCAGTCCGTGCTTCATCGGATCAACGGCGATGTTCATTACTTCCGAAGCGGTATCACTTTTGGAACACACGACACATGCGCCGACGATGTCACTGTCGAGAAACGCACCGATACAGTCGGAATCGTCCAGGTATTCGCGAATCCTGTCGATGGAAGGGTCAGCCTCCAACAGGAGACGTTCCGGTACTTGCCCGGCATCGATTGGGCGAATCTCGGGTTTCATTCGATCACATCCTGATTTGCGTTAGTTGAGAGCTTCAATCGCGAACGGACTACCTTGCCCTGCAATCGACAGGGGCTGAATCCGTCGTTCGTCGAAAGCGGTTGCCGACATCGCGTATTCGACGCCCGGCCCCGCCGGGTATTTCACATCGCGTCGAAACGTCATACCCAGGTTGTTCATAACGGCGACAGACGCGGCGTTCGCAACATCCGCTCCGGCCCAGATAGAAGCCGCCTTGCGAGAAGCAAACGCACGAGCCATCGCGGTGTGGGCCATCCGTGTCGCATAGCCCCGGCCCCGGATCCCGGGGTGCAGCAAGTATGTGAGTTGCAATTCACCGTCACAGAAGTCCGAGATGCGGGCCAGGCCGAGTATTGCGTGGTCTTCCGGACACTCGAGTGCCCAGAGTCCGCCTCCGAAACGATCGAGATCGTCGGCCGAGTTGCGAATCCAGTCCTCGGTGATCGCCGCGGAAGGTTCCACGCCATCGGCCAGGTACTCGTAGACCTGCGGAACGCACAGCAACTCATGGATCTCTTCCTCCTCGACGTCGAGACTGGCGAGTCGCAAGTAGAGTTCGCGTTTCATGATTCCTCCGCAGTGTCGTCGATATGCAATTCGTCCAGCGCGCTCGACGTATCGACGACGATGTGTCGCGTCACGCCGCCACTGCGATAGGACAGGAGCAGGTGCCGTGGTGACGGGACGATGGGGAAGAACAGCTGCAACGAGGTCGCCGTCGCCGCGGGCACGCTCAAGGGCAGCGGCGTGTGCCGGACTTCAATCTGCTCGTTTACCTTCGCGTTGTTGATGCCCCGCACGATGCCGGTCGTGATCAGCACGGGACCCACGATCAGTAACCCCGACGCGGCGGCGGTAGCACCGCCGACGGACGCAGTGCCGCCCGAGATCAGTGCGCCCGTACCGGCGGCCGAAACGGTGCCCACGCCGAGCGCTGTCACCGCGGCTCCCGTGCCGAGCAGCGAGCCGCTACCCGCACCCGCCCTGACGTCGAGTCCGGCGTCGTCGTGCCGACGTAACGAATCACGGCTCGCGCGGACCAGAGCGCGTCGCGACGCTTCGCCGGATGTCGGGAGTCCGAACGAGTCGACGACCAGCATCCGATCGAGCAGGACGGGCGTCTCGGCGAGGTTTTCGACCGTCAGACGGTATTCGTCCCAGTCGGCGTTGCGTGCCCAGCTACCGGGTCCGTCGCGCACGATCAATGCGTCCAGCGTGACACGGACATGCCCGTCTGACGCCGAGGCAATCGGCCCGGTACTGGCATAGGGCAGGGGTTCCGGCCGCAAGCCGGTACCCCCGCAAGCGCCAAGCGTCGTGGCCAGCAGCAGCAGGAAGCTCGGCCAGACCAACGGTTTGAGACTGCGTATGAGAAAAGTGAGAACGTGTGTTCGGCGTGCCATGATGTGATCCTGTTGACGAATTCACCATCGCGCGAACGCGTTGGCGGAAAGAACAAATTCCTGAAAAAACAGTACGTAAACGCTTGCACTGCGGTTCCGGGAGACTCATAATGATAGAAACTATTAAATAATAGTCACTATCATAAAATAGAAGCTATCATATGATAGTAACTATCACAAGAGGGATTGATGGCACCGGGCCTGCGCGAAACGAAACGCATTGCAACGATGAAGCAAATCCAGGGAGCGGCGATCGAGCTGTTCGACAAACACGGC
>JANQGP010000118.1 GCA_028277265.1 Woeseiaceae bacterium
GTCCATCGAGACCTCGTCGATGAAGGCGTCCGTGCCCTTGCGCGATGAGGCGGACGCCGCGGTCGCGGCGCTTGGCTGGACGGATTCGTATCGCGTCGACGCGGACCACATCAACCTGTCGACCGTCGACCGCTTCATTCACTGCAGCGATTTCTTCACGCTCGACGTGGGCGACGCGATCGGCGAACGCGCAAGCGACGCGGACATATCGGCTTTCGTCGAGCGGCATGCGAAGTACGTCGGTGCACTGGAAATCCCTGGGGCCGGCATCTTCGACGTCGGCGCCGAAACCATCGAGTCGGTGGCGGCGACGTTTCTCAAGGCAGTACAGCACGCGGGTGAGATATACCGCCACATCCTGGCGAAAAAGGGCTCGGACGACTTCATTGCCGAGGTCTCGATGGACGAGACCGAGAATCCGCAAACGCCGCTCGAGATGTTCTTCATCCTCGCAGCGATCGCCGATGAGGGCATCCCGGCTCAAACGATCGCGCCCAAGTTCACGGGCCGTTTCAACAAGGGTGTCGACTATGTCGGCGATCTCGAGCAGTTCGAGAAAGAGTTCAACGACGATCTCGCCGCCATTGCGTTCGCGGTCACGGAATTTGGTTTGCCCGGCAACCTGAAGCTCAGCGTGCATTCGGGTTCGGACAAGTTCTCGATCTACGCACCCGTGCGCAAGGCGCTCAGGCGCACCGGCGCCGGCCTGCACGTCAAGACGGCCGGCACGACGTGGCTCGAGGAACTGATCGGCCTGGCCGAGGCCGGCGGCGAAGGCCTTTCCATCGCGAAGGACGTGTACACGAGCGCGCTCGAGAAGAAGGACGCACTGTGTGAGCCTTACGCGCCCGTCATCGACATCGACTTCAGCCGGTTGCCGACAGCCGAGGCGGTGAACGGCTGGAGCGGCGAACAGTTCGCGGCTGCGCTGCGGCACGATCAGTCCAACCCGGCGTACAACCTGCATTTCCGGCAACTGCTGCACGTCGGCTACAAGGTCGCCGCGAACATGGGCGAGCGCTACTACGAAGCACTGAGGACGTTCGAGGCCGACGTGTCCCGCAACGTCACCGGGAATTTGTGGCAGCGGCACATCCGTCCGCTGTTCATCGATTGAATTCACTTCTCCGGAACCCAGACCCAATGAACGTCAAATCTCCCGAATCCTGCGACTACGACATTCTCTCGCTCGGCGAAATCATGCTGCGACTCGACCCCGGTGACGGCCGCGTGCGAACGTCGCGCAGCTTTCGCGTCTGGGAGGGCGGCGGCGAATACAATGTCGCGCGCGGCCTGCGCAAGTGTTTTGGTCTCCGCGCCGCCGTCGTGACCGCGTTCGTCGATAACGAGGTGGGGCGCCTGCTCGAGGACTTCGTCCTGCAGGGAGGCGTCGATGCCAGCCACATAAAGTGGTACCCGCATGACGGGCTCGGCCGGACCGTCCGCAACGGTCTCAACTTCACCGAGCGTGGTTTCGGCGTGCGCGGCGCGGTCGGCTGCGTCGATCGCGGCAATACGGCTGCCTGCAAGCTGCAACCGGGTGACATCGACTGGGAGCACATCTTCGGCGTTCACGGCGTACGCTGGTTCCACACCGGGGGGATCTTCGCCGCTATCTCGGCGACGGCGCCGGACGTCATCATCGAGGCACTCCGATGCGCCAAGAAACACGGTACGATGACGTCCTACGATCTCAACTACCGGGCATCGCTGTGGCAGGAATTCGGTGGCCTGGAGCGCTGCCGGGAGGTCAACCGCGAAGTCGCGAAGTACGTCGACGTCATGATCGGTAACGAAGAAGACTTCACGGCGTGTCTCGGCCTGCACGTCGAAGGTCTTGATGAGGAAATGAAGGAGCTGCCGCTGGAGGGCTACAAGAAGATGATCGAGCAGGCGACGGCGGAATTCCCCAACTTCCAGGCAATCGCGACGACGTTGCGCGCCGTGAAGACGGCGTCGATCAACGACTGGGGCGCCATCTGCTGGCACGACGGCACGTTGCACGAAGCGATCCACCGCCCCGATCTCGCCATCTTCGACCGGGTCGGCGGGGGCGACAGTTTCGCATCCGGACTGATCTACGGTTTCATGACCACGGGCGACGCGGGGAAAGCGGTCGACTACGGCGCCGCGCACGGTGCGCTGGCCATGACCACGCCGGGCGACACGACGATGGCAACGGTCGGGGAAGTCGAGGCTCTCATGGCGGGCAAAGCGGCGCGGGTCAAGCGCTAGTGAAGGACGATTCAACCGAGGAGACCAACGTGTCGCAAGCAGATATCGGCCTGATCGGTCTCGCCGTCATGGGCGAGAACCTGGTCCTGAATATCGAGAGCAGAGGGTTCAGCGTCGCCGTGTTCAATCGCACGACGTCGAAGGTCGATGATTTCATCGGCGGCCGGGCCGCCGGCAAGAACATCATCGGCACGCACTCGCCCGAAGAACTGTGCGCGAGTCTCGAGCGGCCGCGCCGCGTCATGATCATGGTCAAGGCCGGTCCGGCGGTCGAGAAGACGATCGAGTCATTGCTGCCCTACCTGGAACCTGGCGACATCGTGATCGACGGGGGCAACAGCGAGTATCCCGACAGCATCCGCCGAACCGCCTGGCTGGCGGAGAAAGGGCTTCTATTCATCGGAACCGGCGTTTCCGGCGGAGAAGAAGGCGCGCTGACCGGACCGAGTATCATGCCGGGCGGCAATCCGGACGCGTGGCCCGCGGTCAAACCGATTTTCCAGGCGATTGCGGCGAAAACGGACGCGGGCGAGCCCTGTTGCGACTGGGTCGGCAAGGGCGGCGCCGGGCATTTCGTCAAGATGGTGCACAACGGCATCGAATACGGCGACATGCAGATGATCTGCGAGACCTACCAGATGATGAAGGACGGTCTCGGCCTCTCGAATGACCGGATGCACGACGTGTTCTCGCGCTGGAACGAGGGCGTGCTGGACAGCTACCTGATCGAAATCACCCGCGACATCCTGGGGTTTCGCGACGCGGACGGCGTCGCGACGCTGGACCTGATTCTCGACAAGGCCGGTCAGAAGGGTACCGGCAAATGGACCGCGATCTCGGCGCTGCACGCCGGCCAGCCCCTGACGCTGATCGGCGAAGCCGTCTTCGCGCGCTGCCTTTCGGCCCTCAAGGAAGAACGGGTAACCGCATCGAAGATCCTGGAAGGACCGGGTACGGCATTCGACGGCAATCCTGACGACCTGGTGGCGGATCTCGAGCAGGCGCTGTACGCATCGAAGATCGTCTCCTACGCGCAGGGCTTCCAGCTGATGCGTGCTGCGTCCGATGAGCACGACTGGGGCCTCAACTACGGCGGCATCGCCCTGATGTGGCGCGAAGGCTGCATTATCCGTTCGGTCTTCCTGGAGAACATCCGCGATGCCTTCGCGCGCGATGCGAAGATAACCAACCTGTTGCTCGACCCGTTCTTTGCCGATGCCGTCCGGAAAGCGCAGGGTGCGTGGCGGCGCGTCGTCGCGGGGGCCGCTCAGCTCGGCATCCCGATGCCCGCGACGAGCTCGGCGCTCGCGTACTTCGACGGCTACCGGACCGAACGGTTGCCCGCCAACCTGTTGCAGGCACAGCGAGACTATTTCGGCGCACATACCTACGAGCGTGTCGACAAGCCGCGAGGGGAGTTCTTTCATACGAACTGGACGGGTCGCGGTGGCACGACAGCGTCGTCCACATACGATGTGTGAAGAATGTGAAACGATGGCCACTGTTTATTGCCACGTTCGCGGCCGCCGGACTTGCCGTCGCGGCAGACGACTTCGGCCGGTTGTATTCTCATATGATCGAGGCGAACAAGGCGCAGGTCGTCATGCTCTACGAGGAAGAGCTGATATCCGGCGACCTGGCGCGTCAGCTTGCCGTCGCACTTCGTGAGGTCGAGTCCGAGCCTGTCCCGGCGGCCGGCGAGCGTCGATATCCGAACTATCTCGACCTGGAAACGGCGCTAAAGGCGCGCGTCGGCGACGAGGCGAGCAACATACACCTGGGCCGCAGTCGCAATGACCTCGGCGCGACGATGAACCTGATGCTGATGCGGCGCCAGGTACTCGAACTTGTTACGGATATCGTCGGAATCCGGCAACGCCTGCACGAGATGGCGTCGCAACACGTCGACACGGTGATGCCGGGCTACACGCACGGTGTGCAGGCGCAGCCGACGACCCTGGCGCATTTCCTGAACGCGTTCGATGCCGGCCTGCATCGGGACGTCTCGAGGCTCCAGGCCGTTTACCGGAGGATCAACCGAAGCCCGTTGGGCGCCGGGGCATACACGACCTCCGGGTTTGCGCTCGATCGGGAGCGGCTGGCGGGCCTTCTCGGCTTTCCCGCGCTGGTCGACAATAGCTACGACGCGATTGTCGTCGGCTCGATGGACACCAAAGTGGAGCTCGCGTCGGCGCTGTCAATCTCGGCGCTCGGCGTCGGCCGATTTGCACAATACGTTTTGTTCCAGTACGACGATCCGGCGCCCGGGCTGGTGATTTCCGAGAGCGTTGCGTCGCGCAGCAGCATCATGCCGCAGAAGCGCAACCCGAGTGCCGTCGAACGCCTGCGCGTGGCGTGCAGTGAGGTCGTCGGCAGGGCCCACACGTCCGCCTTGCTCGCGCACAACACGCCGCTGTACGAGGTCAAGGACGTGCGCCAGGATCACACCTTTCGCCTCAACGATCTGGTCTTCGCCGCACGCGATGTCTACAGGCGCCTGGATCTTGTGTTGCGGTCGCTGACGATTCGGCCCGAATTGCTATTGGCCCAAGTCGACGCCGATTTCTCGACGATGACCGAGCTCGCCGATACGCTCAAGCGCGACGCCGATGTCCCGTTCCGCGTCGGGTACGAGGTCGCCTCGGATCTCACGACTTACGGCCGATCGATCGGCAAGGCACCGGCCGAGCTGACTTTCGAAGAAGTCGACAGGATCTACCGTGCGGTGACCGGCGAAGCGCTGCCACTCGGCGAAGATCAGCTCCGCCGTGTCTTCGATGCGCGCGAGTTTGTCGAAAGCCGCAAGGGCGCCGGCGGACCGCAACCGGCATCCGTGGCCGAGTTGCTTGCGGCGCAGGCGGACCAGACCAGCGCGCAGCGGCAGTGGGTCGACGACGAAACGGCGCGACTCCGCGCGGCTTCCGACGAGCTGGAAAGCGAGTTCGCAAAGCTCGTTCGACAGGGCGCCGCCCGGTGAACGAGCGTGCCTGCTTCAACGTCGAGGGCTTTCGCCGGCTTGCAAAAAGACGTTTGCCCGGTCCGGTCTTCCACTACATCGACGGGGCTGCCGACGACGAAGTCACGTATGCCCGCAATACGGCGGCTTACGAAAACTGCGATCTCGTACCGAATGTCCTGGTCGACGTGGCGGACGTCGATTTGTCGACGACGGTCATGGGCAAGAAGATCGACCTGCCGGTCTTCCTGTCGCCGACGGCGCTGCAGAAGCTCTTTCACTACGAGGGTGAACTGGCCGTCGCCCGCGCCGCCGAGAAATTCAATACCTGGTTCGGGATCTCATCGCTCGCGACCGTGACCATCGAGGAAATCGGCCGCCTCGTAAGTTCGCCCAAGCTGTTCCAGCTCTACGTTCACAAGGACAAGGGTCTCAACGACAGCCTGATCGACCGGTGCAAGGAAGCCGGATTCGATGCACTGGCCCTTACCGTGGATACGATCGTCGGCGGCAATCGGGAGCGCGATCTCCGCACGGGGTTCACGTCGCCGCCACGCCTGACGCCGGGAAGCCTGTTGAGCTTTGCGGCGCACCCGCGCTGGACGCTGGGCTACCTGTTCCGAAGTCACTTCGAACTGGCTAATCTGAAAGACCATGTCCGGGAAGGCAGCAGCATCAGCCTGTCGATCTCCGATTATTTTTCCACGATGCTGGATCAGTCGATGGACTGGGATACGGCCGCCGCGATTCGCGCCCGGTGGGGCGGACCGTTTTGCCTGAAAGGCATCATGTCGGTCGACGATGCGCGGCGGGCGGTCGATCTGGGAGCGACAACGATCATGCTCTCCAATCACGGCGGTCGCCAACTCGACGGCGCCCGGGCCCCTTTCGACCAGCTCGCCGAGATCGTCGATGCCGTGGGCGGCCAGATCGAGGTCGTCTGTGACGGCGGCATCCGGCGCGGCACCCACGTACTGAAAGCGCTTTCGGTCGGTGCCGATGCCTGCTCGGGCGGTCGCCTGTATCTCTACGCACTGGCGGCGGCGGGACAGTCGGGCGTCGAGAAGACCCTGCGGAACTTCTACACGGAAATCGAGAGAGGGATGAAGCTGATGGGGGTAGGATCGGTCTCAGGGCTGTCGCGATCCAGTGTCCGGTTTCGATGAGCGTTCCGG
>JANQGP010000198.1 GCA_028277265.1 Woeseiaceae bacterium
GCCGTACAGGCCGTAGCGACTGACGCCCGTCGTCTGCACGATGTCCTCCATCGAGGTCTCGGAGTACCCCTTTGACGCAAACAAATCAACGACTTGCGATAGCGCTGTGGACGGATCGAATGTACGGGCACGGGTCATGGTCAAGCAGAATAGTCGTTCTGTTTCTTTAAGTCAACTTCGGAAAGAGATCCGAGTCGCATTATCAGAACGATCGGTCCGGAAAGGTCGCCCGTGGTCGTCAGGCCGCGTCGGCCTCTCCCGGGTCGTAGCCCAGGTTCGGCGCGAGCCAGCGCTCGGCCTCGTCAACGCTGACACGCTTGCGCTTCGCGTAGGACTCGACCTGGTCCCGATCGATTTTGCCGACGGCGAAGTACTTCGCCTCGGGGTGCGAGAAGTAAAAGCCGCTGACCGCCGCCGTCGGGTACATCGCGTAGCTGTCGGTCAGCCGCAAGCCGATGCTTGCCTCCACGTCGAGCAAGTCCCAGAGCTTGGCTTTCTCGGTATGATCCGGGCACGCGGGATAACCCGGTGCCGGTCGAATACCGCGGTACGCCTCGGCAATCAGTTCCAGGTTGGAGAACTGCTCATCGGCCGAATACCCCCAGAACTCCTTGCGCGTGCGCTCGTGCATGTATTCCGCCAGCGCCTCGGCGAGACGGTCCGCGAGCGCCTTGAGCACGATCGCGCTGTAGTCGTCGTGCTCCTTTTCGAAGCGCTCGACATGCTCGTCGATGCCGATTCCGGCGGTCACGGCGAAACCGCCAATGTAGTCCGCACGGCCGTTGCCGGACGGCGCCACGAAGTCCGCGAGGCACGACTGGGGCTGGCCTACGGCCTTGGCGCGTTGCTGGCGCAGGTGCACGAGGCGGTGCGCGACGTCATTGCGATCTTCATCGGCATAGATCAGGACGTCGTCGTCTTCGTGGGCATTGGCCGGGTGGAAACCGAGTACGGCGCGCGCCGTCAGCCACTTTTCGGCAATGATGCGATCGAGCATTGCCGTTGCATCGTCGAAGAGGGCGCTGGCTGCTTCACCGACAACCGGATCCTCCAGGATCTGCGGGAACTTGCCGTGGAACTCCCAGGCGTTGAAGAACGGCATCCAGTCGATGTAGTCGCGCAGCAGTTCGAGGTCGATATCGTCGAAGACTCGATTGCCGAGAAACGACGGCGTCGGTGGCGTGTAACCGGCCCAATCGATCGCCTTTTTGCGATCGCGAGCCTGCGACAGCGAAATCTGTGGCGCCAGCCGCTTCTTGTTGGCGTGCCGTTCGCGACGCCGGGCGTTGTCCTTGCGATTCTTCGCCACGATCTCTTCGCGCGTATCGGGCTCGACCAGCGCCTGGGCCACACCAACCGAACGCGATGCGTCCTTGACGTAGATGACGGGACCCTCGTAACGCGGCTCGATCTTGACCGCCGTGTGGGCGGGCGACGTCGTCGCGCCGCCGATCAACAGAGGCAGCTCCATGTCGAGCCGCTGCATCTCGCTCGCCACGTGCACCATCTCGTCGAGCGACGGCGTAATCAGCCCGGACAGTCCCACGATATTGGCATTCTCACGCCTGGCGGCGTCGAGGATCTTGTCGCAGGACACCATGACCCCGAGGTCCACGACCTCGAAGTTGTTGCATTGCAGGACGACGCCGACGATGTTCTTGCCGATGTCGTGCACGTCGCCCTTGACGGTCGCGAGAACGATCTTGCCGTTCGAGCTGCGATCGCCGTCCTTCTCCTCTTCGATGAACGGAACGAGGTGGCCAACGGCCTTCTTCATGACACGTGCCGACTTCACGACTTGCGGCAGGAACATCTTGCCCGCGCCGAACAGATCGCCGACGACGTTCATCCCGGCCATCAGCGGGCCTTCGATGACCGCGAGCGGACGGTCTGCGCCGAGGCGGGCTTCCTCGGTATCGGCGACGACGAATTCGTCGACGCCGTTGACGAGCGCGTATTCGAGGCGCTTCTCGACGGCGAACTCGCGCCACGAAAGGTCCGCGCCTTTTGCGGCAGCCCCGCTCTTCTGGTCCTTGAATTGCGCCGCGACCTCCAGCAGCTTCTCGGTGCTATCGGCAGTGCGGTTCAGAACGACGTCTTCGACGGCACCGCGCAATTCCTTCGGCAGGTCCTCGTAGATCGCCAGTTGCCCGGCGTTGACGATACCCATGTCCATGCCTGCCCGGATCGCGTGATAGAGGAAAACCGAGTGGATCGCTTCGCGCACGACATTGTTGCCGCGAAATGAAAACGAAACGTTGGAGACGCCGCCACTTACGAGGGCATGCGGCAGCGATGCCTTGATCTCGCGCGTCGCCTCGATGAAGTCGAGGCCGTAGTTTGCATGCTCCTCGATGCCGGTCGCGACAGCGAAGATGTTGGGGTCGAAGATGATATCGGCCGGATCGAAACCCACCGTGTTCACGAGCACATCGTAGGATCGCTTGCAGATCTCGACCTTGCGCTCGATCGTGTCGGCCTGGCCCTGCTCGTCGAAGGCCATGATGATCACGGCGGCGCCGTAGTCACGGCATAGCTGTGCCTGCTCGGTGAACACCGCCTCGCCTTCCTTGAGGCTGATCGAGTTGACCACGGCTTTGCCCTGCACGCATTTCAGTCCGGCCTCGATGACCGACCATTTGGAGGAGTCGATCATGATCGGCAGCCGAGCGACGTCGGGCTCGGCCGCGATCAGGTTCAGGAACGTGACCATCGCCTTCTCCGAATCGAGCATGCCCTCGTCCATGTTGACGTCGATAATCTGCGCACCGTTGTCGACCTGCTGCCGCGCAACGTTGACCGCCGCCGTGTAGTCATCGGCCTCGATCAGGCGCCGGAAGATGGCGGAACCGGTGACGTTGCAGCGCTCGCCGACATTGACGAACAGGTCGTCGGGACCGATGTTGAAGGGCTCGAGACCGGACAGGCGACAGCGGACCGGAACCTCCGGCACTTCGCGCGGCGCAACGCCCTCGACAACCCGGCCGAGGGCCCGAATATGCTCGGGACGCGTACCGCAGCAGCCGCCGACGAGATTGACGAGGCCGCTGGCCGCGAACTCGCCGACAACCTCGGCCATCTCATGGGGCGTCTCGTCGTATTCGCCGAATTCATTGGGCAATCCCGCGTTCGGGTACGCGCTGACGCGCGTATCGGCAACGCGCGACAGTTCCGCGACGTAGGGCCGCAGTTCGCCGGCGCCCAGCGCACAGTTGAGGCCGATCATGAACGGCTTGACGTGGCGGACCGAGTTCCAGAATGCCTCGGTCGTCTGGCCCGACAGGGTTCGCCCGGATGCGTCCGTTATCGTGCCCGAGATCATGACCGGCAGTTCGATGCCGCTCGTGCGGAAGGCACGTTTGACGCCGACAATCGCGGCCTTGGCATTCAGAGTATCGAAAATCGTCTCGACCAGCAGGAAGTCGACGCCGCCATCGATCAGTGCAACCGCCGCCTCTTCGTAGGTATCGGCGAGCTGGTCGAACGTGATGTTGCGAAACCCCGGGTCATTGACGTCCGGCGAAATCGACGCGGTGCGATTGGTCGGCCCGAGCGCGCCGGCAATGTAGCGCGGCGTACCGGTCTTCGCGGCAAATGCGTCAGCGCACTCGCGTGCAAGTCGGGCGGCGGAAACGTTGAGCTCGGTGACCAGCGACTCCATGCCGTAGTCGGCCATCGACGGTGCGTTCGAGTTGAATGTGTTGGTCTCGATGACGTCGGCGCCGGCTTCCAGGAAGGCGTTGTGGATGTCGCGAATCACCGCCGGGCGCGTAATCGTCAGCAGATCGTTGTTGCCTTTTAGGTCGCGCTCCCAGTCGGCAAACCGTTCGCCGCGGTAATCGTCCTCGGTGAGACCGAATCCCTGGATCATCGTGCCCATCGCACCGTCGAGCAGCAGGATGCGCTCGTCCAGCGATCTGAAAAGCGTATCGATTCTTTCGTTACGGTCCATGTCGACGTCTTACGCGGCAACCGATGTCGGGCGAACGCCGAGTGCGTGGCAGATCGCAAACGCGAGCTCCGACCGGTTGAGCGTATAGAAGTGGAATTCGGTGATGCCCTCGGATTGCAGTCGTCGCACCTGGTCGATAGCGACGCTTGCGGCGATCATCTGGCGGGTCTGCGCATCTTCGTCGAGACCGGCAAACCACTCGCGCAGCCAATCGGGCACGCTGGCGCCACAGGCCGCCGCGAACTTCTCGAGCTGCGGAAAGCGCGTAATCGGCAGGATACCGGGCACGATCGGCGCGTCGATGCCGGCGGCGGCGCAACGATCGCGGAAGCCGAGAAACAAGTCGGTATCGAAGAAGAATTGCGTGATCGCGCGGCTTGCGCCCGCGTCCAGCTTGCGCTTGAGGTTTTGAAGGTCGAACGCCGCATTCGGCGCTTCGGGGTGGACTTCGGGGTACGCGGCGACCGAGATGTCGAAGTCGGCGACTCGCTTCAATCCTTCGACGAGATCGCATGCGTAGGCGTAGCCGTCGGGGCGCGGCTCATAGCGATCGACGTCTTTCGGCGCGTCGCCGCGCAGCGCGACCAGGTGTCGAATGCCCATGTCCCAGTATTCGCGCGCGATATCGTCGATTTCGCCGCGACTCGCACCGATGCACGTCAGGTGAGGCGCCGCGGTCAGATCGGTTTTCCTGATGATACGCTCAACGGCGTTGTGCGTGCGCTCACGCGTCGAACCGTCCGCGCCATAGGTGACCGAAACGAAACTGGGCTCGAGTGCCGCCAGCCGATCGATCGACTGCCACATCGTCGCTTCCATCTTCTCCGAGTTCGGCGGAAAGAACTCGAACGAGACTGCAGGTTTGTTGTCCAGCGGGATGTTCATGCTGTCGCTACCCCGAGTATCCAGCCCGGCCGATTGTCGGGAATCGACCGCGGCGGCGCGAGGCGCAGGCCTGTCCGCGCCGCCCAGTCGGCAAAGTCGTCTCGCGTATCGCTCGCACTCGCGTCATCGACGGCCGCGAGCATCAGCAGGCGGCCGCCGTCTTTCAGAAAGCGTCGCGCTTCTTCGATCGCATCGGTCGGGCGCTCGGCGTCGCGAAGGACGTCGTCGAGGATGATCGTGTCGAATTCGCGATCGTCGAAAGGCAGCGAATACATGTCCCCGTGGCGGAGCGAACAATTCGCGGAGCCGGCAAGCAATAATTCGGCCCTCGCAAGTCGCCGGGCATCGGAATCGATGTCGACACCCACGACGCTGTGCGCACGTGAGGCAAGCAACTTCAGAATGCGTCCTTGTCCACAACCAACGTCGAGCAGATCCCCGAGCGGTGCCGCAACGGTCAGTTCGACGAGCGCCTTGTGCAGCAGCCGGTCATCGTCGTCATCGACCAACGGCGGCGACCCCTGCTCGGCGCGAAGCTTGCGGAGTTTGTCAACGTCCCGCGCGAACTCCGGCTCACTCTCGGGCAGCAGTGCGAGCAGGCGCCGGCGCGCCGGCATGTCCGGCCTGCTGGAGGGCACGCGGTAGTACACGAAGTGCCCGTCACGGAAGCGCTCGAGCAGGTTCGAGGCAATCAGTTGCTTCAGATGCTGGGAGACGCGCGGTTGGCTTAGGCCCGAGACGTGTGTGAGCTCCGAAACACTGCATTCGGCCGCGCTGCACAACGCCACGAAGCGCATGCGCACCGGATCGGCAAGCGCCCTGAGGCGCTCCATCAGCTGGTTCGTGTCCGGATTCATTAAAATATAAATATATATTTATATGATTGGCCGAACAGTCTAGCACGTCGCCCGCGCTATGTCGCGCAACCATCCTCCGTTGACTGGCCAAAGCGCATTTCAATTTAAGGGACGGTATACCTGATTCCTGACGGAATCAGGTATACCGTCCCTTAATCCTCCCAGAAAACCTGCCTATTGCAGGGAATCGGGGGCCGGGATGACGTTGTCGGAGAAGATGCGTTCGACGTCGACCGTGTCGAAGTGGCGACAGCGCCCGCAATACTCGCAGGTCACCTCGATACGGCCGAGCTCCTCGAGGGCCGCGCGGGACTCGACCTCACCGAGCATTTTCAGCACGTCCTCGGTCTTGCGCGCCGAGCAGCGGCAACGGAATTGCACGGGCCGCGGCTCGTAGACCCGCACATCGTCTTCGGCGAACAGCTTGCCGATCAGCTGCATCCCCGCTTCGCCTGCAAAGTCCTTCTCACTGAGCGTCTCCGCCAGGAAATGCAGGCGCCTCCAATCGTCTGCATCGATCGTCTCGCCGGGCACCTGCTGGAGCAGCAGACCACCCGCCACGTTGTCGTTGGCGACGAGCGCGATATGGCTCGGCACCTGCACCGAGCGATCAAAATAGTGTTCGAGACTCGCGGCGAGCGACGCGTCGTCGATCGCGACGATGCCCTGGTAGGGCCGTTCGCCCGAATCGACGGTTACGGCGCAGTGAGCGTTCTCGGTCAGTTCCGCGAAATCCCGGACGTGACTGCCCATGTGCACCGCAGCCATACCACGCACGTCGAACTCGCTCGTACACTGCATTACCAGCATCTGCAGGACCCCTGCGCCCTGGATCTGCAGCGTGATTGCGCCATCGAACTTGAGGCTCTGCGCGATCAGGCCGGTGGCCGCAGCCGCGTGCCCGAGCGTCTCCGTCACGAGTGCGTCGTAGTCGTGGTCGCGGAGCATGCGGCGCCATGATCGCGACAGGTGGATCAGCGCCCCACGCACCGGCAGCGACTCGAAACCGAACGGCGTAACACTGTCGGCAGACATCTTCAGCAGGACTCTAGCTCGAGAGTTTTTGCTTCAGGATCTGGTTGACCTGACCCGGATTGGCCTGGCCCTTCGTTTCCTTCATGACCTGGCCGACGAAGAAACCGATCAGCTTGTCCTTGCCGGCCTTGAATTCCGCGACCTGGCCCGGGTTTTCGGCGATGACCTTGTCGACGACGGCTTCGATCGCCGACGAATCGGTAATCTGCTTGAGACCTTTGGCCTCGATGATCTCGTCGGCGGTGCCCTCGCCCGCCCACATCGCTTCAAACACCTGCTTCGCGATCTTGCCCGAAATCGTGTTGTCGTGAATCCGGCTGACGAGACCCGCGAGATCTGCCGCCGAAATACGGCTGTCGGCGAGACCGAGACCATCCTTGTTCAACGCGCCGATCAGGTCGCCGATCACCCAGTTGGCGACAACCTGCGGTTTTGCATCCGCCGCCGCGACGGCCTCTTCGTAGTAGTCGGCCAGTGGTCGTGAGCTCGTCAGCTGTGCCGCATCGGCGTTCTTGAGGCCGTACTCGTCGACGAAGCGGCGCTGCTTGGCATCGGGAAGCTCGGGAAGCTGCTTGCGCACGTTCTCTATGTACTCGGCGCCGATTTCGACGGGCAAAAGATCGGGATCGGGAAAGTAACGATAGTCATTCGCTTCTTCTTTCGAGCGCATCGAGCGTGTCTCGTCGTTAGCGGCGTCGTACAGGCGCGTCTCCTGCACAACCTCGCCGCCATCTTCGACGAGGTCGATCTGCCGCTCGATCTCGTAGTTGATGGCACGCTCGACGAAACGAAAAGAGTTGAGGTTCTTGATCTCCGTTCGGGTGCTGAACTCCGTCTGGCCTCGTGGCCGAACCGACACGTTGGCATCACAACGGAACGAGCCTTCCTGCATGTTGCCGTCGGAAATACCGAGGTAACGCACGATCGTGTGGATCTTGCGCATGTAAGCGACCGCTTCCTTCGCCGACCGGATATCAGGCTCCGACACGATCTCGAGCAGCGGCGTACCCGCGCGATTCAGGTCGATGCCCGAAGAACGGTCGAGACCCTCGTGAATCGACTTGCCCGCATCCTCTTCGAGATGCGCGCGCGTAATGCCGATGCGTTTCTCATTGCCGTCGTCATCCGTGATGAACAGCTCGCCGTGTTCGACGATCGGCAGTTCGTACTGGCTGATCTGGTAGCCCTTGGGCAGATCCGGGTAGAAGTAGTTCTTGCGCGCGAACACCGAGCGCGGCGCAACGGTCGCATTGACGGCGAGTCCGAACATTGCTGCCATGTGCACGACTTCCTCGTTGAGAACCGGAAGAACACCCGGGTACCCGAGGTCGACGAGACACGCCTGGGTGTTGGGCTCCGCCCCATAAGCCGTTGACGCACCGGAGAATATCTTGGACCTGGTCGCGAGCTGCGCGTGAATCTCGAGACCGATGACGACCTCCCAGCTCATGCGAAGTCCTCCGGGCAGGCGGTATGCCAGTCAGTCGCCCGCTGGTACGCATGCGCGCAACGCAGCAACGCGCCCTCGTCGAAATGGTGACCGACAAGGTGCAGGCCGACGGGCAAGCCGTCGACGAAGCCGCAGGGTACGGACATGCCCGGGAAGCCACCGAGGTTGGCGCCGATCGTGTAGATGTCGTTGAGGTACATCGTGATCGGGTCGTCGACCTTGTCGCCGAGTTTGAACGCGGGCGTCGGCGCCGTCGGCCCCGCGATAACGTCGACATCCTCGAAGGCATTCCTGAAATCGTCGGCGATCAGATGACGCACCTGCTGCGCTTTGAGGTAGTAAGCGTCATAGTAGCCCGCGGACAACACGTAGGTTCCCGTCATGATGCGGCGCTTCACTTCGTCACCGAATCCCTCGCCGCGGCTTCGGCAGTAAAGATCCAGCAGGTCCTCGGGATCCTCGGCCCGATGACCGAATCGCACGCCGTCGAAGCGTGACAGATTCGACGAGCACTCGGCCGGCGCGACGACGTAATAGGTCGGCACGGAAAGATCGATGTTCGGCATGTCGACTTCGACAGCGGTCGCTCCGAGAGACTCGAGAACGGCGATCGCTTCCCTGATCCTCGCAGCACAGTCGGCATCGAGGCCCTCGTCGAAATGCTGGCGCACGAGGCCGATCCTGAGACCCTCGATCGACTTGTCCAGTTCCGCGACGTAGTCGGGCACGGGCTCGTCGAGACAGGTCGAATCGCGCTCGTCGAACCCGGCCATCACGCCAAGCAGGCGCGCAGCATCTTCGGCAGACCGTGTGATGACGCCGGCCTGGTCGAGGCTCGATGCAAATGCGATCATGCCGTACCGCGAAACGCGGCCATACGTCGGCTTGATGCCAACCGTACCGGTCAATGCGGCTGGCTGGCGAATGGAGCCGCCCGTGTCCGTCGCGGTTGCCGCAGGTGCAAGGCGCGCAGCGACGACTGCCGCCGAACCGCCGGACGAGCCGCCCGGCGAACGCTCGAGATCCCAGGGGTTCCTGACCGGCCCGAAGTAGCTCGTCTCGTTCGACGACCCCATTGCAAACTCGTCCATGTTCGCCTTGCCGAGCACGACGGCACCGGCATCGGCGAGCCGCTCGACGATCGTCGCGTCGTACGGCGAAACGAAATTGTCGAGCATCCTGGAGCCACAGGTCGTTCTGACGCCTTGCGTGCAGAAGATGTCCTTGTGCACGATCGGCAGTCCGTTGAGAACGCCGCCCTCACCGGCCGCGCGTTGCTCGTCGGCGCGTTTCGCCGTCGCGAGCGCGTTCTCGGCCGTTACCGTGACAAAGGCATTGAGCGTGTCGTCGTGCGCTGCGATACGATCGAGCAGTGACTGCGTCAGCTCGGTCGATGTGAAATCGCCGTTTTCCAGGCCGGCGGCGAGCTCGGTCAGCGTCTTCGCGTGCAGGTCCATCACTCGTTGACCTTAAGTCG
>JANQGP010000229.1 GCA_028277265.1 Woeseiaceae bacterium
AGTCGAAGTATTCGATATCGAGTATCGGTTTCACCGAAGTAAATATATACTTCGGCAGTCCCGGATCGAGAATCAGCGAATCTCGACTTATTCGGGAATTACGAACTTGTTACGTTTTCTCTCAGGTCCGGTATTCCAATGCGTCATCTGAACTACAGTCATCTCCAGTACTTCTGGGCCGTTGCGCGCGAGGGCAGTATTGCCAGAGCGTCGCAATCGCTGCACCTCACGCCGCAAACGATCAGCGGGCAACTGAAACTGCTCGACGAAGCGGTCGGCAAGCCGCTTTTCAACCGGGTAGGGCGGCGCCTCGTGCTTTCCGACATGGGCCGGGTCGTGTTCGAGTACGCCGACGAGATCTTCTCGGTCGGCGCAGAACTCGCGAGCGTGGTGCGGGGCAATCACCTGACCGGTCCGACGACACTCAACGTCGGCATCGTGAGTTCGATGCCGAAGCTCATCGCCGAACGCATCGTTGCGCCAGCCCTGATGTCGGACCAGCCGATACGGGTGCGTTGCACCGAGGCGTCGCTCGAGCAACTGCTATCGGAGCTGGCCGTCCACAAGCTCGATATCGTGCTGTCCGACCAACCGGTCCCCGACGGGCTCAGCCTCAAAGCGTACGCGCACCGGCTGGGCGAAAGCGGCATGTCGTTCTTCGCATTGCGCAGCAAAGCGCGGCGCTATCGCGGCAAGTTCCCGGGCAGCCTGAACGATGCACCGATGCTGTTGCCGTCGCAGCATTCTGCGCTGCGGCGCCGACTCGACGACTGGTTCGAGACGCACGAGCTGTCGCCGCGCATCGTCGGTGAGTTTGACGACAGCGCGCTGCTCAAGGCCTTCGGCGAAGCAGGCGCCGGGGTCTTCGCCGCACCGTCGGTCATCGAGGAGGAAGTTTGCCGCATGTACCGCATGGCCGTCGTCGGCCAGACGGACGAAATCAAGGAGCGGTTCTACGCGATATCGCCGGAGCGTCGCCTCAAGCACGAGTCAGTGGTCATGATCACGGAGACTGCCAGAGCAGGCCTGTTCGACCGCGATTGCCTGAAGCGGAATCGGCGCAATCAGAAATAGTCCGGCTCGTTGCCGGCAGTCCACTTGATATTGCAGCCGATGCTGGGCTTCTGGTCGACGGCCGGCGATGTGGCGGCAAGCACGGCATCGAGCGCAGCGCGCAGATCACGGCCGTCGACGGGGAGGTTGTTCGATGGCCGGCTGTCGTCGAGCTGGCCGCGGTAAGCGAGTTTCTGCTCTGCGTCGAAGACGAAGAAGTCGGGTGTGCACGCGGCCCGGTAGGCTTTCGCGACCGCCTGACTCTCATCGAAAAGGTACGGGAACGTGTAGCCCCATTCTGCGGCCTCTTCCTTCATTCGGTCGGGGTGATCCGCCGGGTGCGTCGTGACGTCGTTGCTGTTGATTGCATAGATCGCGACGCCGCGCGGCCCGTAATCTGCGCCGATCCCGGCCAGCTCGGTGCGAACGTGTTTGACGAACGGGCAATGATTGCAGATGAACATGACGAGCGTCGCCGGCGCGTCGTCGCGAAGCTCGTGCATCGTCCCGTCGGGATCCGGAAGCGTAAAGGCGGGAGCTTGCGTGCCAAGGTCGAGCATCTGGGATTCGACGGCGGCCATAGGTGGTTCTCGCGACAGGACAAGGCCTTGAGGATATCAAAATCGCTCGTCGACAACGCCCTGTCTAAGTACAACACCGAATTGCCATCGTCCGGCGGCAGCTGCAACATCTTCCCAGCCCCTGGGTGGATGATGAAATCCGGGGACGGGAGTAGTCATGAAACTGAACGTGCTATTGCTTATCGCCCTTGCCGCGGGACTTGCCGCGTGTGCCGAGAAAGAGCAGGTTGCTGCCCCGACCGAGAGCGAAACCGAAGCGCCGGCAACGGCCGAAACCGAAGCGCCGGAGGCCGTCGAAGACGAAATGGCGGACGACGTCGTGAGCGAGACCGACACTACGTTGGCCGATATCCAGGAATGGCGTAACGAGGCATTGCTCGACCACATGCATGCGCATGCCGAGCAGCTCGACGACCTCAATTTCGCGCTCGACGACGGCGACCTTTTCCGTGCGGCAACCTCAGCGTACTGGTTGAGCAGGCGCGACGTAATCGAAGGCTTGCCGGACGAACTGAAGCCTCACTTCGCCGGCATGCGTGATGCCGCTCGCGACGTCGAGACGGCAGAGGACGTCGAGACCGCCAAGGCGGCCGCAAAGCGCGTTGGCGAGGCATGCCAGGCGTGTCACGAGGCGGCTGACGTCACCATCACCTAGAGCAGGAACGGCACCAGCCACCAGGAGCGTTTCCTGTACGCGGCCCATTCCGCGTATCGTGACATGCTCGCCTCTTTCATCGCCATGTTGACGGCGAAGAGGCCGAGCCAGACCCAGGTGAGCACGATGACCGGCAGCCAGTGCCAGACCATCATCGCGAAGCCGCCGTAGACCATGATCTCGCCGAGGTAATTCGGGTGGCGGACGTAGCGGTGCATGCCGTCTGTGATCAGTCCCTTGCGCTCACGTAGCGTGAAGTACTTCTGTGCGTCCGCGGCGATCATGATCGCGCAGCCGACGATGCAGAGGCTGACGCACAGGCAATACCAGGCGTAATCGGGCAGCGGGTAGTCCGGTTGTGACGTCCCCGAAACGAGCAGCCAGCCGAACACCCAATACCAGCCGAGGACGCCCGCGAACGCATTGACGCCCCCGGCAATCGTGATGCGCCGTTGCCACGCGGGATCGGGGAACGCCAGGTCCTTGAGTATCCAGACCAGCCCGTAGCTGCCCTGCATGGCCGTGTAGATCCACACGCCGGTCGAGTGATTGCCGTACCAGGCGATCAGGGCGAGCAAGAACACGAACGTGCCGGCCTTCTGGAAGTTGATCACCCAGGAGAATTTCCAGGGCCGAGGTCCGCCCAGGAAGTCGGCCACGAGGTGATCGGTGAAGCGGCGCATCGCCTGCGCCCAGCGCGGCGCGGCGTACGGCGTTACGGTCGTGCTGTCTGCTGGAACGGTGCTCACCGCGGTTGGCTCCCTGACGACTCGCTCAAAGGACACTAGGGCCGACGCATCGATTGTACCGCTTCGTCGTCGTTATCGCGGTTGCAGGCGTTGCGCCATTCACTGGGCGTGCAGTCCTTCAGTCGGCGAAACTGGCGATTGAAGCTGCTGAAGCTCTCAAAGCCGCAGTCTCTTGCGATGACCGTGATGCGTTTGTCCGTGAACCGAAGCTGGCGGCAGCACTCTTCGACGCGCACGCGATTGAGGTAGTCGCTGAACGTCATGTCGATCGTTCGCCGGAACCAGCGGCTGAACGAGGGCGGCGCCATGTGGACGAGGCTCGCCATCTCGTCGAGGCTGATGCGCCGATGGAAGTTCTCGAGGATACACTCGATGACCTTTCGAAGGCGCACGTGGTTTCTGCCTTCCGCGACCTGTCTCGCCACCGCGAGGCGGGAGAGAGGTTGCCAGCGAGCTTCGTCGATCTCTGTCAGCGCGGCGAGAATCTCAAGCAGCAATCCGACGCGACGGACGACCGGGGCTGGCGCAATCGCCCGGAACAGCGTCGCAAGCTCCGCCGGCGTCTCATTCAATAGGAGTCCGCCGTCCGCCTTGGCCAGAAAGGCCGACACGGCCGACAGTTCGGGGAATACAGTCAGTATTTCGAGTCGAAACTGCAGCACGAAGAAATCGGACTCGATGGACGCATCGGCCGGATTGAAATCATGGGGCAGGTCGGGGCCGAGGACGACGAGGTCACCGGCCCTGCACGTGGCCACGTGGTTGCCGACGTGCATCCGGGCCTGGCCGCTCGACAGGAAAGTCAGTTCGACCTCGGAGTGGTAGTGCCACCAGGGCCGTTTGTCCTCGAGCGATACACGCATCGCGTTGAAGGACGCGGTCGAGGTATCGTCGATGATCTCGCGGATGGGGTGCATTTGCTCAATTTAACGCTTCAGCGGTCTAGTTGGAAAGACTTGGTTAATTATTGCAATAATCTGGTCAAATCGCGGCAGGCAGCCTGCGTGAACTGCGGCTAGGCTGCTGTCATGACGACCAGAGATTCACTCATAGAGGACGGCTTCGTCCGATTCGACGGGCTCTTCGCCGGGGCCGAAATCGAAGAATGGCGGCAGGTGGCCCAGGCAGCCCTGGATGCGCTCGACACCGGGCACCGGGATCGATTTCGCTCGAACGGAAGCCTTTGCAATCTCGCCGAGCTACCGGCGTTTGCGCCGCTGATCGGCGACCCGCGGATCTCCGATGCGATCGCGCAGCTGGGCGGGAGCGACATTCGCTGGACGTCGGGGTACCTGATTTCGAAACCGCCGGGCGGCGATCCCCTTTTCTGGCACCAGGACTGGTGGGGCTGGGGCGATGCCGTTTCCTACGAGGCGTTCCCCGCCCAGCTCTTCGTCATGATCTACCTGACGGACACGCGGGTCGAGAACGGCTGCCTGCGCGTGATTCCAGGTTCGCATCGCCGCGATCACGAGCTGCACGATCTGCCCGCGGCGCATACGAGGGACATCGCAACCCGCGTCGACGTTTCGAGTCCCGTTTATGCGTCGCATCCCGACGAAATGGCGGCCAGTGTCGATGCCGGAGACGTGCTGATCGGCGATGCCCGCCTGCTGCACGGTGCGTACGCCAACACGACCGACGCTGAGCGACCCTTGTTGACGCTCTGGTATATCCCGAACTGGTCCGCGTTGCCGGGTGCCGTACGAGCGACGCTTCGGGATATCTACGATCGGCGGATCGTGGATATCGACGAAGGTGACGCCGATCTGCCGACCGTCGACGACTGGCCAGCCGATGCGCTCGCCAGGGTTGAGCGTCTCCTGCCCGACTACGCGGGCCGCGACACGCCAGCGGCGTGGAATCGTCTGCCCGACCGCAATCTCATGTTGCCCTCGCGGGAGAAAGCATGAAAGTACTCTCGACGGTCACGCTCGCCGCGGCAATGGCCGGCGGCCTCCCCGTCGCGGCGCATGGCCAGGGCGAGCCGCTGCCGTTCGGCGCAATCCGGCCTGCCGGGTGGATTGCAGAGCAGATGCACGGCGACGTGCGAAACGGATTCGTCGGAAGGCTCGACCAGCTCGTCCCCGAGCAGGTTGTCGAGGACGATATCTACGGCGCCGACCGGCTGACCGCACTCGTCGAGGAAAAAGACGTCGGTACACATACGACCGGCGCGGAGTGGGAAGTGCAGTTCCTGTGGTGGAACAGCGAGACGCAGAGCAACTGGTGGGATGGCTATCTTCGTCATGTCCTTCTTACGGGTAATGAAACGCAAATCGACGAACGCATCAGCGCGTACGTCGAGGACAAGCTCGAGACAGCCGACGAAGATGGCTACATCGGCATCTATGCACCCGATCTGCGATACCGGCACACGACCGAAAACGGCGAACTCTGGGCACAGGCGTCGTTGTTCCGCGGATTGCTGGCCTACTACGAGGCAACGGGCGAGGACGCCGTGCTCGAGGCGGTTCGGAAAGCCGTCGGCGTAACGATGGAGGCGCTGCCCGCCGGCGAGTCCGAACCTTTCGGGGTGACCGACGCCTTCGCCGGGGTCGGACACGGTCTGATGATCGTCGATGTGCTCGACACGCTCGCGCGACTCACCGGCGACGATACGTACCTCGACTACGCCGTCTTCCTGTTCGAGGACTACAACAGGCACGAGCTGCCCGAAGTCGACATACGGCTCGACAACCTCGCCGACCCCGACTATCGCTTCCAGGGACACGGCGTCCATACCTACGAGCACCTGCGAGCGCTCGTCATCGCCGCCTACCATACCGGCCGCGAAGACTACATGGCGGCGCTCGACCGTTACCTCGAAAAACTCGATCGCGCGCTGACTGTCGCGGGAGGCCCGATCGGCGACGAGTTCATCGTCGGCCGCCACGCGCATCCTTCGGCCACGGGCTACGAGTACTGTTCGCTGCAAGAGCTGCTGCACAGCTACAGCCTGTTGCTCGAGAAGACCGGGGACGCGAAGTGGGCGGATCGAATCGAGTGGCTGCTGTACAACGCGGCGCAGGGCGCACGGCATCCGAACGGCCGATCGATCGTGTACGTGAAGACGGACAATGCGTTCCACGCGCTCGGTCACGTCGACATGGACGCTCCGCAGAACGAGGAGCGTGTCAAGTACTCGCCGGCGCACCGCGACGTCGCGATCTGTTGCGTCCCGAATGCGGGCAGAATCTACCCGTACTTCGTCCAGGCGATGTACCATCGCACGCCTCGCGGACTCAGCGTCAATCTCTTCGGCCCCGGCGATGTAACGCAGCGACTGAACGGTGTGCCGGTCCGCGTTCGCCAGGTTACGGACTATCCGTTCGACGACCTGGTCCGGTTCGAGGTGGACAGCCCGTCAGCCGTGACGTTCGAACTGCGGATTCGCGTTCCGGGCTGGGCGGCGACCGTGGAAGTCGAAGACGCAGCCGCAAAACGGGACGGCAACTGGATTGTCGTTGAGGCGGACGGCAGCACGCGATTCGATGTGCGCTTCGGTCGCGCGGTACGCCTGGTGGAACACGACAGCGGCACACTCGCGATCGCGCATGGCCCGCTGCTCTATGCGTTGCCGATCGAGCACGAAGAGACGAAAGGCACGAGCTATGGACAGCCCGGCTTTTACGATATTTACGCGCAGCCGGTCGCGCCCGTGAACAAGGACTGGCGGCTTGCGGCCGGTGAAGAGTTCGAGCTCGTCGAGGCACAAGACCGGATTCCGGGGCCGTTCGACCGCCACGTCCTCAAGGGCAGGCTTTACGACGGCTCGGCAGGGCGCCTGCGGGACGTCGAACTCGTACCGATGGGGGGTACCGTGCTAAGGCAGGTGAGTTTCTGTCCGGTCGTCGAAGCCGCGAAAGAAGCGCTATGAAGAACCCGTTGCCGCCACTGCGTTCCGGCCCGTCGAGAGACCGGTACGACCGAGCCGATCGCCGTCAGCTGAGCGGATAGATCCTGTAGTGGTACTCGGGTGCCTGCACGTCGTAGGTCGGTTGCAGGTACATGACGATGTCGACGAGCTGTTGCACGGTCATGTAGGAGTTATAGACGTGCATCTTCGATTCGCCATCGTCTGCGACGACCTGCTCGGCGTATCGCGTGGCCAGCCTGTGTGACGGATTGATGATCGAGGTTACGAGGTCACCGTAAGTCTTGACCGAAGCGACTTTGCCGCCGAGCTCCACGTAGGGCTGTGGCGCACCCGCGATCTCGGGCAGGTCGTCACCCGCAACCGTGTGGCATTCGTGACACTGCAGGTAGACGAAGGCCTTGCGACCCGCTTCGGCGTCGCCGTCCGGCAGGCGAAAGCCCTGTTGCGACATGTAAGCCTCGCGATCGCATGCGGTCAGTGCGATGAGGCAGCCAACGAGAAGCGCAATGAGGGTCCGTGCGTTCATGATCCACCTCCTCAACCTGACATTAGCACTCGCAAATCCGCCCTGAAATAGGGGTTTTGTGCAGCGCCGGCCAACGGCCCGCAAAACGGGGGACATTAAATAGCGCCGAGCGCCTTGTATGCGGCCACGAGGCTCAGCACGGTCTCGGTCTGGCGAACCGCCAGCGCGTCCTCGGCTTCAAGACGCCGCCGGTCGGCGTCCAGAACCGAGAGAAAGTCGGTAAGGCCCGAGTGGTACAGCCGTCGAGCGATGTCGGCGGCTTCCGCGCTGGAGCCTGCAGCGTCACTCAGCATCCGGCGACTTTCGATCGACCGCCGGTAACGGGTGAGGGCGATTTCCGATTCCTCGATGGCGAGCGCGACCGCCTGCTCATAGGCGGCAAGCGTTGCGCCGTGCCGTGCCTTCGCAGCCTCGAGCTGGGCGCTCAGACGTCCGCCGGCATACAGCGGCATTCGGATGATCCCGACCATCGCCGACGATTCATTGGCGCTGTCTCCGACCCCGGATGCCGAAAGCGCTTGCCAGCCGAATTCTCCGCCAAGCACGAAGCTCGGGTAAAACGCTGCCGTTGCGACACCGATGTCCGCCGTTGCGGCGGCGAGGCGACGCTCCGCTGCCCGAAGGTCGGGGCGGCGACGCAGAACATCACCCCGCAACCCGGGTTCGATTGCCCGTTCGGAGGCGGGAATCGGCGCCGGCGCCTCGAGTTCGGCTACGATCGCGTTTGCCGGCTGGGCCGTGAGTGTTGCGAGGCGCATGATCGCCGAACGCACCTGTGCATGGAGTTGCGGGATCGTCGAGCGAGTTCTGTCGAGCTGCGCCCGGGCGTTGAGCACGTCCAGTTCCGGCGACAGACCGCTTGCAGCGCGGCGCTCGACGAGATCGAGCGACTGCTGCTGGAGGCCGCGATTCTCAAGGGCAACCTGCAGGCGGCGCTGGGCGCCACGTAGCTCGGCGAAGCTCCGCACGATCTCCGCGGCCACGCTCAGGCGTACGGCATCCAGATTGGCTTCGCCGGCCTCCACACGCGCAGCCGCCGATTCGGCACGACGCCGGTTGCCGCCGAACAGATCGAGTTCCCAGGAGGCGTCGAATCCCGCGTCGTAGGTTTCGCCGGAGCGAGGAGCCCGACCGCCGCCGGACGCGAACTGCAGGGACTCCTCGCTGAGCCGAAAATCCGTGCCGGAGACGCTGACACCAACGCCCGGGCGCAGCAAAGATCGCGTCTGCCCGTTGAGAGCGCGCGCTTCAGCGAGCCGCTCGGCGGCGATACGGACATCGAACC